>JBPCJI010000208.1:0-5160 GCA_051005475.1 Thermoleophilaceae bacterium | reverse complement strand
GGCTTTAGGTGCCGGTGGCCTTGGCCGTGGGGGTTCGAGTCCCTCCATCCGCACTGCACTGCGATGGTTGTAACCACAGTTGGAAATTGGGCCGGCGCGGCCGCGGCCGGCGGGCCCAACGGCTAGCTCGGGCACGATTGCGGCGAGGGCCCGGCGCAAAGTGCGTCTGTCAGCGTGGTCGGGGGGGCGGTCCCGACCCCCTCCGTCGTTGACCGCACCGCGAGAAAGCTGGGCACGACCGCCGACGCCGTTCGCAACGAGGCCCAGCGCCGTCGGAAAAAGCGGCGGCGCGGTCGCTAAATCTCGTCGAAGAACTCGGGCGCGAGCTGCACTTCCTCGACCTGCCTCAGTTTCGTGCTCACCCCGAGGTCGTACTCCTTCAGAAGGTCACACAGCGCATCCCCGTCGATGAGGTCGATGGGAGGGGCGCCGTCGCGGGTCGCCTCAAGCTTGGCCTCGCCGGTGAAGGTGCCTGTCGTGATGAGGAGGCCCTTGTCGCCGCGTCCAGTCATGGCGCCTCGGAAATCTCTGACGGCGCTTGAGCCCACGCTGCCGGCGTAGCGCTTGCACTGGAAAAAGACGTTGAAGCTGATGAGCGAGACGCGGTAGGTGCCGAGCCCATCAATCCCGCCGTCGCCGCTTTTCCCGGTCACGGTCGTGTTGATGAAGCCGGCCTCCCGCAGCAGCCGCCGTGCCAGGCGCTCGAAACGGTCCGGCGGTGCTTTCAGCAGGAGTTCAAGAAGCTCGTCCTTCCAGTCCCGCGTCTCATCATCGCCGCCGTCCTCGGAGGGCGTCTCCTCAAGCTTGCGCCGGCGACTGCGCTCACGAGTCTGGCGGGTGTACTCCGCATGAAGGTCCGGAAGGCCGTCGAGCTCGCCGTGGCGACCTGCATCCGTGACCGCCCACACCCCGCGTGCGCTGTTCTCAAAGAGCCCCATCCCCTTGAGGTAGGTCCGCGCCCAGGCCAGCCGGTATTCAATCTCCGTCTGCGGACCGTCGCCGTGTGGAACCGCCTGCCGCTCCTCGCTGTAGCCCTCCCTCTCGATGACTGCCTGCACGATTTCGTTGAGGCGGGCCGAACCGCCCAAGTCAATCACGGCTTGCAGCGTCGGCCACAGAAGGTCGTAGTAACTCGGGACTGAAGAATCCGCCATCACGCGCATTGTTACGGACGCTGCCATGTCGGCGGGTTTGCGAGGTTGACGTTGCGCTTCTGGTGGGAATCGTCGCCGCCATCCTCATTGCGGTAAGCACGCTCATCTGATAGGTCCAGGCCGAGCACGGTCCCGGGCGCAGTGCTTACGAGCAGCCCGACATAGACGACTGCGAAGAATTTCCAACCGTCCCACTGCATTCAGCCTGCTGCCACACCCCCCGCGCGCTGAGATTAGACTGGTACCGATGGCCACGGTGGAGCACCCCAACCGAGACAAGGCCTCATCAAAGGCGACGAAGGCCGGGGTGATCCTGCTGCTACTGGTAAGCGCCGCGCTGATCGCCGTGGTCACCGCGGGTGGCTGGTCCGAGCTTCAGGGCGCGCAGCCGATGGCCTTCGCATACGTCCTGGTCTACCTGGTGATGGCGTTCTACGTGTCTCGCTGGAACCGCGGGATCCTGCCCGTCGCGGCGGCGCTGGCGCTCCTCTTCGCGGTCATCGCGGCGGTCGCGGGCCCGGCGTGGTTTGAGCGGGACAAGGCGGGCTTCGAGGATCCGGCGCTGGACCCGGCCATCCTCGGCCTGCTCACGCTGATTCTCGTCCCGGTGCAGTTGCTGCTCCTCGCGTTCGCGATGCGCGGCTTCGCGCAGAAGTGGAATGTGGAGGTCGAGGTCCGGAGTCCAGGCTCGCACTCGGGCTCCGGGCTCCCTCCGCAGACCGGCGTGGCTGCCTGAGGACGCTTCCCCGCCAAGCCGGGGCCTCACTGATGCGGCGGGTGGGATTCGAACCCACACGCCCTCTCGGGCAATGGCTTTTGAGACCATCGAGTCTGCCGTTCCTCCACCGCCGCGAAGGAATCCCGACTATAGGCCAAGGCCGCCCCCGAACGGTTATGAGCAGCGACGCGACGGACCGCTTGCAATCACCTTCGCCGCACAGGCCTCGAGGGTGGCTTGTTCATCGCGGCATATCCACCCAAGGCGATCCCGGCCGAGGCGACCAACCCGAGGTAGAGCCCGATCCCGGGCTTGACCTCGTCGGCGTCGGCTTCGATGCTTCGGATGGCGCCAGGGAACTGGACCTCGATCTCCGGGACCACGAACAGCCGAAGCAGCAGCAGGAGGAACGCGATCGCGCCCGCCACCGCAACGATCAGACCGGGCCGGACGGGCAAGGGCCGAAGGTCGATATTGGCCATCCGAGCGACCGCCAACGCTATTGCGGCCAGCAACACCACGAAGAGCAGAAGGTCGATCAGGGTGAAGGCCTGCCACGCGTCGCGGCCGCCGACGCCTTTCGCAACGGTGAACCAGGTGAACGAGGACATGGTGAACAGCAGCACCGCGGCGCTGCCGGCCGCCACCATCTCCCCGACGCTGAGTCTCGAAAGGTCCACCCGCGCGCGCTCTCTCCCTGTCGTTGACTCCCCGGCGGCGCCACTCTAACCACGTCTTGTTGTAGGCGCGCGCGCCGCCCGCTCCGTAGGCTGGCTGTCTCCCGATCCGCGTAGGAGCGAATGGAGAGTCGATGTCCGAGGACACCGCAAGGATGACCGCCGCCGCCCACCAGCGGCTGCAATCCGACATCAAGGAGCTCGAGGGCAAGGGGCGGCGCGAGATCGCAGTCCGAATCGGGATCGCGCGCGAATGGGGCGACCTGAAGGAGAACGCGGAATACCACGCCGCGAAGGAGGAAGCCGCGATGCTCGAAGTGAAGATCGCCCGTATGCGCCATCTGCTGCGCTCGGCCGAGATCGTGGAGGCCGCGGAGGGCGAGCAGCCCGCCGGGATGGGCTCCACCGTGACTTACCGCGACGAGCAGACCGGGAAGGAGATGAGCTTCAGGCTCGTCTCCGGCGTCGAGGGCCGCCCCGCGGGAGGCTTCCTCTCGATCGACTCGCCGGTAGGGCGCGCGCTCGCAGGATCAAGGCCCGGCGACGGCCGCACGATCGAGACGCCCTCGGGCACCCGCGAGATACGCATCGTGGGCGTAGAGCACTCATAGCCGCAGCTTGCATCAGACGGGGGTGACCGGGTTTCGCCTGGCTGGGCGCTCCCTCACGCGGCCCGCGTAGAGCGCGAACCGGCGCTGGAGCTCGCTGCGCAGGTCCTCGGGCTGGATGACCGCGTCCACGACCATCTCGGAGGCCAGATGCAGGATGTCGATCTCCTCTGCGTACTCGGCACGCCGGCTTTCGACGAACTCGGCGCGCTCGGTTTCGTCCTCGATCGCCTGCACCTGGTTGTGGAAGACGGCGTTGACCGCGGCCTGGGGGCCCATCACCGCGATCTTTGCGCCCGGCAGCGCCAGGCAGGCATCCGGCTCGAACGCGGGGCCCGCCATCGCGTAGAGACCGGCCCCGTAGGCCTTGCGCACGATCACGGAGATCTTGGGCACCGTCGCCTCTGAGACGGCCGAGATCAGCTTCGCGCCGGCGCGGATGATGCCCTGGCGCTCCACCTCGGTGCCGATCATGAATCCCGGCACGTCCGCCAGGAATAGCAGCGGCAGGTTGAACGCGTTGCACGTCCAGATGAAGCGCGCGGCCTTGTCAGCGGAGTCCACGAACAGGATGCCCCCCTTATGGCCCGGCTGGCTCGCGACGATCCCCACGGCACGCCCGTCCAGCCGCGCGTATCCCACGATCACCTCCCGCGCCCACCGCTCGTGCAGCTCGAGGAACGAGCTCTCGTCCACGAGCACATCCAGCAGCTTCCGCATGTCGAACGGCTTGTTCTCGTCCTCTGGGACCAGGTCGCGGATCGAGGTGGTCGGCACGAGGCCGGCGGGCAACGCGGGCGGCGGCTGTTGCTGCCAGTTCGATCCGAAGTAGCCCAGGTACCGCTTCGCCAGGTCCACTCCCTCGAAGTCGGACTTGACGAGGAAGTGGGCGCAGCCCGAGACCTCGGTGTGCATCCGGGTGCCCCCCATCTCCTCGAGCGAGACCTTCTCGCCTATCACCATCTCGGCCATCCGCGGTGAGCCGAGATACATCGAGGCGTTGCCGTCGCGCATGATCACCACGTCGCAGAAGGCCGGGATGTAGGCGCCCCCGGCGGCGCTCGGGCCGAACAGCACGCACACCTGCGGGACGACCCCGGACATCTCAACCTGCATGTGGAAGATGCGGCCCGCGTGACGGCGTCCGGGGAACATCTGCACCTGCTCGGTGATCCGAGCGCCCGCGGAGTCGACGAGGTAGACGATCGGCACCCGGTGGTCGAGCGCCTGTTCCTGGATCCGGATGATCTTCTCGACAGTTCTTGGCCCCCAGGAGCCTGCCTTCACGGTGGGATCGTTGGCCATCAGGCAGATCGGCCGGCCGGACAGCGTCGCCATCCCCGTGATCACGCCGTCGGCGCCAAAGCCCTCCTCCTCCCAGCTCGCCAGCAGCGCGTCCTCGACGAAGGAACCGCTGTCCACGAGCCGGTCGACCCGGTCGCGCACGGGCGCCTTGCCCTGTTGCCCGGACTTCTCGTGATGGCGTTGGGGGCCACCGGCCCGCGCGCGCTGGAGCGCTTCAGTCAGGTCCACCATCGGCCAGGCATCCTACGGCCAAGCGGATCTTCAGGAGTTTGGTGTGGGCTCCCTCGCTTGCGAGGGTGGTTCGGCGCGTGGTCCGCCATCGCGGCCAGGCCGATCGCGAGCGTGGCCGCCAGGGCCGAGTAGACGAAGTGGATCCCCACCCCCCACTCGTCCTCGAACCGGACGTTGTTGTTTCCCGACGGCAAGCAGGAGTACCTTGCCATGGATGGAGGCGCAGGCACCCCCCGATCTAGCGCAGCAGGGGCCCGACCCGTTCGCGGGCTATTCAGAGGAGGAGCAGCCGCTGGCCGGCCGCGTGACCCTCGTGGGAGCCTTCGGCGCGTCGCTTGCCGCTGCGGCGCTCGCCGCGCGCATCACCGGCCGCGAGCCGCCGGAGCGCCCGCACCCCGGCGACGTAGTCATGGTGGGCGTGGCCACGCACAAGCTGAGCCGGTTGCTTGCCAAGTCCAAGGCCACCA
>JBPCJI010000207.1:0-9520 GCA_051005475.1 Thermoleophilaceae bacterium | reverse complement strand
ACCCCGATGAAGCCGGTGCTTCGCGCGTGCGCGCTCTACCCCGAGCTGATGAACATCTACGCCGACCGCGGGAACATCGCGGTGCTGCGCGCGCGCTGTGAGTGGCGGGGCCTTGGCTTCGAGCTGGCGTCCTCGAGCGTCGGGGAGCCGCTCGATCCGGGTGCCCACGATCTCTTCTACATGGGTGGAGGTCAGGATCGCGACCAGGCGGCCGTGGCCCACGACATGCTCGCCACCAAGCACGACGCCCTGCACGAGGCGCACGGACGCGGGGCCGTGGTGCTTGCCGTCTGCGGCGGCTATCAGCTGCTCGGGCGCAGCTATCAGGTGGGCGATGAGGAGCTGCCCGGCGTGGGGCTCGTGGACCTCCACACCGTTCGGGGTCACGGGCCGCGCCTGATCGGCAACTGCGCGATCGAGACCGATCTCGGCGGCGGGCCGCGCGTGATCGCCGGGTTCGAGAATCACGGCGGGCGCACTCGGCTGGGCCCGGGCGAGCGACCGCTCGGGCGTGTCCTGCGCGGGCATGGCAACAACGGGGAGGACGGCCTGGAGGGCGTGCGGCGCGACAACCTGATCGGCACCTACCTGCACGGCCCGTTGCTGCCCAAGAACGTGTGGCTGGCAGACCGTTTGATCGAGCTGGCGCTCGAGCTTGAGCTGACACCGTTGGACGACCGGATGGAGGACGCCGCGCACGCCTCGGCCCGGCGGGCGGCGGGAGTGTGAAGGCCCGGAGACGCCGCCGCACCAGGTTTTCCGCACGACGAGAGCTGACTGCGCCAGGCCGGTCAGGCGCCGGTGGAGCCAAAGCCCCCGGCGCCCCGGGAGGTGTCACCGAGAGCGGCGACCTCCTCCAGCTCCGGGGCCTCGTGGCGCACGATGACCAGCTGCGCTATCCGGTCGCCGGGCGCGACCTCGAAGCTCGCGGCGGCGTCGGTGTTCAGGAGCAGTACCCGCAGCTCGCCGCGATAGCCGGCATCGATCAGCCCCGGGGCGTTCACGAGCGCGATCCCGTTACGGGCGGCGAGTCCGGAGCGCGGGAGCACGAGGCCCGCCTGCCCCTCGGGGATCGCCACTGCCAACCCGGTTGCGATGCTCGCGCGCTCGCCCGGCGCGAGCGAGGCGGCCTCTGCGGCGTGGAGGTCAAAGCCGGCGTCGTCGCCGTGAGCGCGGGCAGGAGGCACCGCGGCCTCCGACAGCCGCATGAACTGGAGTGTCATCGGCCTGTCGGGCTGACCTCGAACCGCTCGAACCGCTGCGCCGCAAACGCGGGCACGCGCGCCTTCACCAGCACGCCGTCGGGGGTGTCCTCGCGGTCCATCTCACCTGCGACGTCGTGCAGCTCGGAGAGACGCGCGCCCTCGTCGTAGGGCACGAGCAGCTCCATCGGCCTCAACGAGGCGAGGAAGCGGGCGCCAATGCCCTCTTGCAGGTGCTCGAGGCCCTCCCCCGTCTCCGCTGAGACCTGCAGCGCGCGCGGGAAGCGAAACGACAGCTCGCGCCGGCGTTCGGGCTCGACGAGGTCGATCTTGTTCAGCGCCAGCAGGCGCGGCCGGTCGGACGCTCCGATCTCGACGAGCACCTCCTCGACCGCGTCGAGCATCTCTCCCAGCTCCTCCTCGGGGGCCGAGGCATCGGCGACGTGGAGCAGCAGCTCTGCCTCGAGCGCCTCCTGAAGCGTGGCGCCGAACGCCTCCACGAGCTGGTGAGGAAGCTTGCGGATAAAGCCGACCGTGTCGGTCATCAGGTAGTCGCGCCCGTCGATCTCGAACGAGCGGGTCGCGGGATCGAGGGTGTGGAAGAGCCGGTCGCGTACGCCCACCTCGGCCCCGGTCAGCGCGTTCAGCAAAGTCGACTTGCCGGCGTTGGTGTACCCGGCGAGGGCCACCGTGGGCAAACCGGCCCGCTCGCGCTCGGAGCGCATGACCTGACGCGCCCCCTTCGTGCCCTCGAGCCGGCGCCGGAGCGCGGCGATGCGGTCGCGCGCGAGGCGGCGGTCGGTCTCGATCTGGCTCTCGCCGGGGCCTCTCGTGCCGATGCCGGCCCCGAGGCGCTCGAGGTGCGTCCACAGGCCGCGCATGCGGGCGAGGTAGTACTCGAGCTGTGCCAGCTCGACCTGGAGCTTGCCCTCAGCCGACCCGGCGTGATCGGCGAAGATGTCGAGGATGACCGCGGTGCGGTCGATCACGGGCACGCCGACGGCCTGCTCGAGGTTGCGCTCCTGGCGTGGAAGCAGCTCGTCGTCGCAGGCCACGAGGTTGGCGTCGCTGTCCTCGATCGCCTGTTTCAGCTCGGTCAGCTTGCCCTTCCCGAGGTAGCGGTCCGGGTCGGGGGCCGGTCTGCGCTGGGTCATCTCCCCCACGACCGCCACGCCGGCGGTGCGCAACAGCTCGCGCAGCTCCGCCAGATGCGGCTCGTCGGGCCCCGCCGCGATACAGAGCGCGCGCTGGCGGGCTCGAGGCTTGCGGACCCCGACGCCGCCACGGGTCTCGACGTTGCGCCCGTTGCGTCCCCGATCCATTCCCCCGAAGTCTATGCGGACTAGCATGCGGGCGGTGAAGGCTTTTCTCACCGGCGCCACGGGGTTCATCGGCGGACACGTGGCGCGCAGGCTGCGCGACCGTGGCGACGAGGTCGTGGCGCTCGTGCGCTCGCCTTCCAAGGCCGGCCCACTCGGGGATCTGGGCTGCGAGCTGGTCGAGGGGGACCTCTCCTCGACCGATGCCATCCGCCGCGGCGTGCAGGGAGTGGATGCGGTCTTTCACATCGGTGCCGTCTACAAGGTCGGCGTGCCGGCCTCCGAGCACGCCGGGATGGAGGACGCGAACGTGCGCGGGACCGAGCGCGTCCTCGATGCCGCCATCGAGGCGAACGTGCCGCGGATCCTCTACGTGTCCACCGTCGCCTGCTTTGGCAACACGCGCGGAGAGGTGGTGGACGAGTCCTACCGGCGCCCCGACCGCGACTTCTTCTCCGCCTATGACGAGACCAAGTTCCGCGCGCACGAGGTGGCGCAGGATCGGATCGCCAAGGGCGCGCCGATCGTGATCGTCCAGCCCGGGGCCGTCTATGGCCCGAACGACCACTCGGGGATCGGAAACCTGATCGACCAGGCCCGCACCGGCAAGCTCAAGCTCAAGATGTTTCCCTCGACGGGCTTCACCTTCGGCCACGTCGAGGACATCGCCGAGGGCATCGTGCTCGCGCACGACAAGGGTGAGGTCGGCGATTCCTACATCCTCGCCGGCCAGCGGGGCACGCTCGGCGAGCTCGTGGACAGGGTCTGCGAGCTGTCCGGCCGCAAGCCCCCGGCCATCACCATGCCCGTGGTCCTGATGAAGCTCTCCGCGCCCTTCGGCTCGGTGGTCGGGCCGCTGATGGGCTTTCCGCCCAACCTCCGCGAGCTGATCCGGACCTCCGACGGAGTGACCTCCTGGGTCACGGACGAGAAGGCAAGGCGCGAGCTCGGCTTTGCCCCCCGCGATCTCGAGGCCGGCCTGAGGCAGACGCTCGAGGCGAGCCCGGGCTAGTCCCGGGCCCGATCGCTCGCCCGCTCGCGAGCCTGGGCCTTGTCCGCAAGCGACATCGCTCCCGGATGTCCTTCGCCGGGCCACGGCGCCAGGAAGAGCAGCAGCCGGGTGTCGGCCTTCGCGCGTACCTCGTGTGCCTCCCCGGGGTCGAACTCGGCAAGGAGGCCGGGCCCGCCGGCGACGGGATCGCCACCACCCGCGAGGATCTCGAGCTCTCCCTCGACGACCAGCAGCCACGCCCGTTCGTGCACCTCGTGCTCCTGGAGCTGCTCACCCTCGGGCAGATGCAGGGCAATCACCCGCGCCGCATCACTCGACGACACGATGTGCGGCTTGTGTGCCTCGACGCCGAGGCCGCGGATGTCCCATGTCTTCACCGGTCGCTCCTTCTGTGTGAGGCTGTCATCGGTGTGCACCCTCACAGATCCCTCGATTCCGAGACGCCCCGGTGCCATCGGATCCCGACACCGCTCCCGGGACCGTGGACCTTGTGGTCGCCGGCGCACGCAGGGTCAGGCTACCGGCGCCGGACCGTGACGGGCGCCCGCAACCTGATCGTCAACGCCGATGACTTCGGCGCCGGGCTCGGCATCAACCGCGGCATCGCGCACTGTCATGCGGAGGGCGTGGTCACCAGCGCCAGCCTCATGGTCACCGGCCGTGCGGCTGAGGACGCCGCGGCTCTCTCCCGCGACTATCCTGCGCTCGCCGTCGGGCTGCACTGGGATCTCGACGGCGAGGATGCGCAAGCCGGCGTGGAGCTCGAGGATCCGGCAGCCGTGCGCCTGGAGCTGCAACGGCAGCTTGATGCGTTCCAGAGACTCATGGGCCGGGCGCCGACCCACCTGGACTCACACCATCACGTCCACCGCCGCCCCGAGATCGCGCCGATCGCGCGGGAGCTGGCCGCCGCGCTGGCCGTGCCGCTGCGCGAGGACGGGCGGGTGCGCTTCGTCGGGGGCTTCTACGGGCAGTGGGAGTGGCAGGTCACCGATCTCTCGCACGTCAGCCCGGAGTTCCTGACGTGGATCCTTCGCAATGAGGTGGAGCAGGGTTGGACGGAGATCGGCTGTCACCCCGGGTACGTGACAAAGGACTTCAGCTCGGCGTACCTCGCCGAGCGCGAGGTAGAGGCAGCCACCCTGATCGACCCGCGGATCCGAGCGGAAATCGACGCACTGGGAATCCGCCTGGCGAGCTACGCCGAGTTGGGTGAGCAGCGTCCAGGCTGAGCCCTCGGCTCAGCGCTTCAGGGTCACGCGACGTTCGACCTTGAGCTCGGACGGCTTGTCGCCGACCCTGCGCGGGCCGGCCGGCAGGCAGACTGCGCTGCCGAAGAATAGGCGGCAACGGCTGCTCAGCCGCCGAGACTTGCGCGCATCCGCTCCATCGCTTCCGAGAGTCGCTCGTCGGCCACCGTCAGCGAGATCCGGAAGAAGCCCTCGCCGTTGGGCCCGTACGCGCCGCCCGGTGACACCGCCACGCCCGACTCCTCGAGCACCAGCTCGCAATAGGAGGCCGAGGTGTGCCCCGCGGGCACCGGCGCCCAGACATAGATCGTGCCCCTCGGCGCGGCCAGCTCGACCCCTATCTCCCGCAGGGCGTCGACGACGAGGTCGCGGCGCCGCGCGTAGACGCGGCTCATCTCGCGCGGCACCTCGTCACCGTCATCGAGGGCGGCCGCGGCGGCCAGCTGGACCGCCTCGAACATGCCCGAGTCGATGTTGGTCTTGAGCCGCCAGTAGGCCTCGAGCGCGCCGGCGTTGCCCACCACGGCCGCCGTGCGCCAGCCGGTCATGTTGTAGCCCTTGGACAGGGAGAAGACCTCGATGCCGATCTCCTTGGCGCCCGGCGTCTCGAGGAAGCTCGGCGCGACGTAGCCGTCGAAGGTGGTCTCCGTGTAGGAGGCGTCGTGCACCACCAGGAAGTCGTGCTCCTGGGCGAAGGCCACGACCTCGTCGAAGAACCCCGCAGGGACCACCGCGCCGGTCGGGTTGTTCGGATAGTTCAAGTACATCAGCCGCGCGCGCGCGAGCGCGTCGGCCGGGATGGCGAGCAGGTCGGGCGTGAAGCCCCGCTCGGGCAGGAGCGGCATCAGCTCCGGCTCCCCTCCCGCCAGCAGCGGCCCGCCGGTGTAGACGGGATAGCCCGGGTCGGCGGCCAGAGCCACGGTCCCGGGGTCGAGGAAGGCGAGGTTCAGGTTGAAGATGGACTCCTTCGCCCCGAGCGCGGGCACGATCTCGCTCTCCGGGTCGAGCTCGACCCCGAAGCGCCGGTGATAGAAGCGCGCGAGCGCCCCGCGCAGCTCGGGACGGCCGCGGTTGGACGGGTACCGGTGGGTGTCCGGATCGGCCACGGCACCGGCGAGCGCGCCGACCACCAGGCCGGGGGTCGGGGTATCCGGATCGCCGATGCCGAGGCTGATCACATCGACGCCCGCCGCCCGCTTGGCCGCGATCTTGCGCTCGAGCTCGGCGAAGAGGTACGGCGGTAGGCGGTCGAGCCGCGCGCTTGTCCTCATATGGCCTTCAGTGCCTCCAGGAACTCGGGGCTCAGCTCGGCACCGTAGACGGGGACCGCCCAACCGGTCAGGTTCACGTGCATGTCATCTCCTATCTCCACCTCCAGCTCGCCACCTTCGAGCCGCACGGTCACCGGGCTGTCGATGCCGCGCAGCACGGCGGCCACCGCCGCCCCGATCGCGCCCGTTCCCGACGACATCGTCTCCCCCACCCCGCGCTCGAAGATCCGCGCGCTGATCACCGAGCAGGACTCGCTCCGCCAGAACGACACGTTGGTGCGGTTGGGGAAAAGCTCGTGGCTCTCGATCGAGGGCCCCAGCTCGCGCAGGTCCAGCTGCCCGAGCTCCTCGGTCACCTCTATAGCGCACTGCGGGTTGCCGATCGAGATGTGCTGAAAGCGCAGCTCGCGGCCACCGGCTACGAGCGTTCCGGTGCCGTCGGCGGGCCCCGCCGGGAAGTCCTTCGAGGTGAGCGCGGCCCGGCCCATGTCCACCGTGCAGGTCTCCGTCCCCGTGATTCGCGGGCGCACCTCGCCTGCTGCCGTGGACAGGGAGAAGGAGTCGGCCTCGGTCCACCCCGAGCGGCGCAGGTACATCACCGCCTCGCGCACGCCGTTGCCGGACAGCTCGGCCTCGGAGCCGTCCGGGTTGAAGATCCGCAGCGCGGCCACGTAGCCGCGTTCCTGCGTCTCGCGAAGCAGCAACACGCCATCGGACCCGATCCCGGTATGGGCCGCACAGAACGCTCGGATCCGCTCTGCGGTGAGCTCGAACGGCAGCTCCCGCTCCTCGATCACGGCGTAGTCGTTGCCGAGCGCCTGCCACTTCTCGAACCGCACGGCGCGGGACTCTACGGGAGCGAGGCGGCGATCTCGCCCGCCACCTGCGATGGGGCCCTCCCCGTCACGTCGATCGTCAGGAGGCCCGGCATCTTGCGCATCCAGGTGAGCTGGCGGCGGGCATAGTTGCGGGTCCGCCGCTTGAGGCCGGCCACGTCGCCCTCCAGGAGCTCCCGGAAGCCGAGCGCCTTGCGGGATGTCCGCGAGGCGCCCGCCGCGTGAGCGGCCCGCACCTCCGCCTCGGCGCCCGCGGCGACGATGGCGTCCACGCGTTCCTCGATCCGCTCGTAGAGAGCGGTCCGCTCCATCACGAGGCCGCAGAGGAGGGTCGGGTGACGCGTCTCTACAGACCACAGCTCCGAGCCCTCCCCCGTCGGGGGCCGCTCGAACGAGAGCTCGGCGAGCGCGGCGCGCAGGTACAGCCCGGTCCCTCCCACCACGATCGGGCGCCGTCCGTCCCTCAGCAGCCCATCGACCTCGGCGTGCGCGAGGCGCATGTAGTCGCCCACCGAGAACGTCTCCTCGACGGGCACGAAGCCGATCAGGCGGTGCTCGAGCTGCGCGCGCTCGCCCTCCGTGGCCGCCCCGGTCAGTGTCCCGAGCCCCCGGTAGACCTGGAGCGCGTCGGCCGAGACCGCCACCGGGCACTCCCCCCTTGCCCTGAGCAGCTCACCGAGCGCGATCGCCACGGCCGTCTTGCCGATCCCCGTCGGGCCGAAGATGGCCACGACCGCCGGGCCCGCCCGATCAGGCAAGGATCGGGGCAGGCCGCTCCCGGCCGGCAAGCGTGGTGCTGGTGGCCGAGCCGATCTCCACGTCCACCAGCTCTCCGGGCGCCGCCGGACGGGCGGGATGTGCGGCGAAGTGGACGGTCTTGTTGTGCCGGGTGCGCCCGCGCAGCCGCTGCGGGTCGGTGCGGTAGGGCCCCTCCACCAGCACCTCCATCGTGCGCCCCACGAACCGCTGCGAGCGCTCGGAGGCGATCCGCTGCACGGCCTCCACGAGGCGCTCCATCCGGGGCCGCTTGACCGAGTGCGGGATCTGATCCGGAAGGTCAGCGGCCGTGGTGCCGCGCCGGGGCGAGAAGACGAACGTGAACGCCGAGTCATAACGGACCTCCTCCACGACCTCGAGCGTGGCCTCGAACTCCGCCTCGGTCTCGCCCGGGAAGCCCACGATGATGTCGGTGGTGATCGCGCAGTCGGGCACGACGGCGCGGATCATCCGGACCCGGTCCAGGTAGCGGTCGCGATCGTAGGTGCGGCGCATCGCCTTCAACACCCGGCTCGAGCCCGACTGCAGCGGCAGGTGGATGTGCTCGCAGAGGGACGGAAGCTCGGCGTGGGCGCGGATCACGTCCTCGCGCATGTCCTTGGGATGCGGGCTCGTGTAGCGGACGCGGTCGATGCCCTCCACCGCGTCCACCCGCGCGAGCAGCTCCGCGAAGGTCGCCTTCGAGCCCTTGGGCAGGTCCCGGCCGTAGGAGTTCACGTTCTGGCCGAGCAGGGTGACCTCACGAACGCCGTCGGCCGCCAGGCCCTCGACCTCGGCCACGGGCTCGTCCGCCGCGCGCGACACCTCGCGCCCGCGGGTCGAGGGGACGATGCAGTAGGCGCATGCGCAGTTGCAGCCCACCGAGATCTGCACCCACCCCTGGAACTCGCGCGCGCGCTTCATCGGCAGGTGGCCCGTGAAGCCCTCGAACTCGAAGTAGCCCTGTGCGGTGAGGCTGTCGCTGGTGAGGAACTCGGCGAGCCGGTGCACCTGGCCGGGCCCGAAGGCCACGTCCACGAACGGGAACTGCTCAAAGATCCGTTCCTTCATGGACTGCGACCAGCAGCCGCCCACGCCCACCACGCGTGAGGGGTCCTCGCCCTTCAGGCGCTTGGCCTCCCCGAGGTGGCCGATGAAGCGGGAGTCCGCGGACTCGCGGATCGAGCACGTGTTGAACAGGATCAGGTCGGCCTCCTCGCGTGAGTGGGCCTCGGCGTAGCCGAGCGATTCGAGCATCCCCTTCATCCGCTCGGAGTCGTGCTCGTTCATCTGGCACCCGAAGGTGGTCAGGTGGTAGCTCCTCATCACCTTGGACGATAGTGGCGCCGGCCGCGTGATGGACAGGGCTGCGGCCCGGCCCTGGTCCACTCAGGCGCCCTCGAGGTCGGGCTCGTTGGCCTTGACCGCCGCCCGGGCGTCTCGCGCGGCCTCGATATCGGCGGCGAAGGGCTCGATCCGGCCATCGGGATGGATCAGGTAGACGGTCTGCTCGTGCAGAAAGGCCTCCTCCACGTCGGAGCCGAGCGCCGCCGCCGCCAGCATGGTGCCGCCGATCCGGTAGACGTCGCGGACCACTCCGATCGCGAACAGCGACCGCGTCTCGTTCACCACCTCCCCACGACCCGCCCGCAGCAGCGTGCGCAGGTCATCGCGCATCCCGAGGGCGGCCACCACGATCGAGATGTTCTCTACCTCGTTCGAGGTCACGGCGGCGAGCGCGCGCGCGCGCCCCAGGCAGAGGCGCCTGAGCAGGAAGCGGCTGCCCCCGCGGCCGATCACGACCGGTATCCCGTAGTCCTTGGCCCGGTTGACCTGGTAGCTGTCGGGATTGACCTCGACCGCCAGCACCGGAA
>JBPCJI010000206.1:0-3685 GCA_051005475.1 Thermoleophilaceae bacterium | reverse complement strand
GTCGAGCACGTGGCGCTATGACGTGGGAGTCAAGAAGAGCGTGTACGAGCGCGGCGGGCTGCCGGAGCTCTGGCTCGTGGACAGCGTGGCGGAGACCGTGCTCGTCTTCCGCCGTTCCACTCGCGGTGTAGACCGCTTCGATGTCGCGTTCGAGCTCGGCGGGGGCGAGACGCTGGAGTCGCCTCGGCTGCCCGGCTTCGCGCTTTCGATGGACGATCTCTTCAGGCACTGAGCGTCAGCCGGCGCGGGCCCTGCCGGAACCCGAGCTCGACGAGCAGGGCGCCTACGGCGGTGCCGAGGACGGGCTCGCCGTCGAAGCGCTCCAGGCGCAGGCGCGGAACCCGGCCGCGGCGCACCTCGCCGGCGAGCGCCTCGAGCGCCTGCGTGAGCCATCCGCCGAGCTCACCGGCGTGCTCAGGGGTGCCCTTGCGCTCCAGGTCGCGCAGCGGGAGCAGCCCCTTGCCCCCGCGCTCGACGTAGAGCACCGGCTCCGCGTCGAGGGCGACGACGAACGCGCCCGGCACGCGGCTCGGCCGGCGGGCGGTCGCGGGGCCCTCACGCTTGGGCCACGGGAGGGTGGCTCCGAAGGGGTTCGCCGGGTCGGTGGCCGCGAGCACGAGCGGCCCCGCGGGCTCGTCCGCGCGCAGGCCCCGCAGCCGCTCGATCGCCGCGGGCAGGGCGAACTGCGCGCCGCCCAGGCCCTCGACGAAGTAGCCGCGGCGCACGGTGCCGAGCGTCTCGAGGTTCGTCAGCTCGCCGTAGAGGGTCGAGAAGCCGCCCGGGATGCCCTCGGCCAGCACCGTCTCGCGCGTGACGATCCCGTAGCGCTCCAGCAGCAGCTCGGCAAGGGCGCGCATCCGCGGTCCGTGGGCAGGCGCATCCCCGAAGAGCGGCGCCGTGAGCGACCACCGGCCCTGTACCTGCGGGGCGCCCGGACGCCGGCGGCGCGCAAAGCGGCGCCCCGCAGTACGCGCCTCGCCCGCGAGCGAGAGGCGCGGGGCGCGCAGCGGGGCGAAGGCGTCGTTGGTCACCTCGCCCGCCCATACGAGGTCCCAGAGAGCCTCCTGGAGCTCCGCCGGCTCCGTATCCCCGATAGCTGCCAGCAGGTCTGACCAGAATGACGCTCCCGCGGCCAGCCGCGTCCTGATCGCGTCATGGAGCGGTTGGCCGGGATTGTCCTGCCTATTCGGCGGCGGACCCAGCCAGCGCGCGTCCTCGCGGAACAGCAGCGCTACCTTGCCCGAGTTGCGCCCGAGCGACCCCGCGCCCACCCACACGAGCTCGCCGGCTGCGCAGAGCTGGTCGATCCAGGCGGGGGAGTACGCGCCGGCCCTCCGCGGCAGGACATCCCGCTCCCAGACCTCGGGCGCCAGCGCCACGCCCTGCAGCGCCACGAGCACCTCGCGCAGGCGGTCCACGCCCGCACCGCCCGGCGCTGAGGTGTCCACGCCCTGCCAGGCCGGCAGGAAGCGCGCGAGCGCCCGCTGCTCGGCCGGCTCGACCTCCTTGCGGAGAGTGGCGAGCGAGGCTCGGCGAAGCCGGCGCAGCACGCTTGAGTCACACCACTCCCGCTCGCTGCCGCCGGGGCGCAGCTCGCCTCTGACCACGCCTCCCTCGCGCTCTATCCCGCGCAGCACCGCGCCGGCGTCCGTGGCGTAGCGGTCCGACAGCTCGCGCGTGGTGAACGGACCGTGCGTGCGCGCATAGCGGCGGACGATCCGCTCGAACGGGTCCTCGACCTCCTCGAGGAAGGCAGCGGGCAGCCCGCCCGGCGGAACCGCGCCGAACGCGTCGCGGAAGAGCCCGGCGTCCTCGGCGGCCACGAAGCGTTGCTCGCCCCCGATCCTCATCTCCACCGCGCGGCGCTCGGCCACCAGGTCGATCAGCATCCGCCGTGCCGACACCGCGTCCAGGCAGCGCTCCTGGGCCTCGGCAACCGTCAGATCGCCCACCGCTCGCAGCACGTCGTGGAGCGAGTCCGAGTTGGCCGCGCGGGTGCGCTCGCTACGGCGCTGAAGGTCCGCCTCGACCTCATCGAGAGCGTCCGGGTCGATCAGGTCGCGCAGCTCCTCCTGGCCCAGCAGCTCTCGCAGCAGGTCCCGGTCAAGCGACAGGGCCGCCGCCCGCCGCTCGGCATTCGGCGTGTCGCCCTCGTACATGTAGGTGGCCACGTAGTCGAAGAGCAGCGAGGAGGCAAACGGCGACGCGCGCTGGGTCTCCACCTCGACGAGTGACAGCTCGCGCGTGTGCAGGCCACGCAGCAGCACCTTCGGGGAATCGAGGTCGAACACGTCCTGCAGGCACTCGCGGTAGGTCTCGAGCACGATCGGGAACTGCCCGTAGCGCTTGGCCACCTCGAGCAGCGACTGCGCCTTCAGCCGCTGTTGCCACAGCGGTGTGCGCCTGCCGGGGTATGCGCGTGGGAGCAGCAGCGCCCGCGCGGCGTTCTCGCGGAAGCGGGCTCCGTAGAGGGCGCTTGCGGACAGCTCGCGCACGACCAGCTCCTCGATCTCGTCAGGCTCGATGAGCACGAGCTCGGCGCCGGGGGGCTCGCCTGTGCCCGCGTGGGCATCGGCATCGGGGAGGTGCACGATGATCCCGTCGTCGGACCAGATCGCGTCCGACTCGAGGCCGAACTGGTCCCGGATGCGCGCTGAGATGGCGAGGGCCCAGGCGGCGTGCACGCGCCCTCCGAAGGGAGAGAGCACGCACAGGCGCCAGTCGCCGATCTCGTCGCGGAAGCGCTCGATCACGATCGTCCGGTCCGACGGCACGACGCGGGTGGCCTCGCGCTGGTCGCGCAGGTAGCGCACGAGGTTGGTCGCGGCCCGCTCGTCGAGGTCGTAGTCCGCGGCCAGCTCCGCGGGCTCGCGGTCCACCGCCCAGCGCGAGAACTCACCGATCGCTCTGCCCAGCTCGGCCGGGCGCCCGACGCCGTCCCCGCGCCAGAAGGGCAAGGCGCCCGGGGCGCCGGGCGCGGGAGTCACGATCACGCGATCGCGGGTGATCTCCTCGATCCGCCAGGTCGAGGCGCCGAGCAGGAATTTCTGCCCGGGGCGCGCCTCGTAGACCATTTCCTCATCCAGCTCGCCCACGCGCCGGCCGTCGGGCAGGTGGACTCCGTAGAGCCCGCGGTCGGGGATCGTCCCCGCGTTGGTGACCGCCAGCTGGAGGGCGCCCCGCCGGGCCCGGACCGTGTCCTCGACGCGGTCCCACACGATCCTCGGGCGCAGCTCGGCGAACTCCTCGGAGGGGTATCGGCCGTCGAGCATGTCGAGCACGCTGTCGAGCAGCTCGCGCGAGAGCTCGGCGTAGGGGTAGGCGCGCCGCACGGTCTCGTGTAGCTCCGGGACGCTCCACTCTTCTCCGGGGATGTTCTCGGTGCGGTGCTCGCCGGATGAGAGCGTCGCTGCGGTGCTCGCCCGATCAGCGATCGGGCTGCGCTCCTCCCGCGGCCGATCCGGCTGCGCTCCTCCCGCGGCAACCATCGCGACGACCTGCTGCGCGAGCACGTCGAGCGGGTTGCGCGGCACCGTGGTCGACTCGATCTCTCCCGCGCGCATCCGCTTGCAGACCACGGCGCACTCGAGCAGGTCGGCGCGGAACTTGGGGAAGATCCGGCCCTTCGATACGTCGCCGACGTTGTGCCCGGCGCGGCCGATCCGCTGCAGCCCCGCCGTCACCG
>JBPCJI010000205.1:0-3877 GCA_051005475.1 Thermoleophilaceae bacterium | reverse complement strand
CAGGAGAACGTGCGCTTCATGCTCCCCAAGGAGATCCGCCAGGCGCTGTCCGCGGGATAGGCGGGCCCGCGGCCGCTACCCGTCCTCGGGATAGCGCGGCGGGCGGCTCCTATCCGTCCGCGGGTGGCAGCGGCGCGAACTGGAACCCGTGTACCCGCAGGCCCGGGTGCTCGGCGACAACGGTCCCGTCGGTCTCGTACAGCCCCGGCTCCACCGGCCCCGACAGAACCGCCCACGCTCCGCCCGCCGTGAACTCCACGGTGGCCGCGCCACCAGCGTCCGCCGCCTCGATGTAGTCCTCCCCGTCCGTCCAGTCGCGCACGAGGTCGAGCCGCTCGCGGTCGGCCGGCAGGCTCACATCCGCGGTGTGGGGCTTCAGGAGCACGCCCTCCGCGTCCTCGGGTCGCAACGGCTCCAGCGGCTCCGGGCACTCCAGGTCCGGATCGAGCTCTCGCAGCACCTCTTGCACGGCGCACTCGGTCTCCCCGTAGTGCCCTTCCCCGTAGTGCATGTGGCGCAGCAGGCCGCCACGATCGAACAGGTAGCGGGCCGGCCACCCCCGGTTGCCGTAGAGCCGCCAGACCTCGAGCGCCGGATCGAGCAGGACGGGGTACTCGATTTCGAGGGCGTTCACCGCGCGCTCCACGGCGGTGCGGTCGCGGCCGAAGCTGTAACCGGGGGAGTGCACCCCGATCACCCGCAAACCGCTCTCCCGGTAGCGGGAATCCCAGGCCCGCATGTAGCCGAGCGTGCGGTGCGAGTTGATCCGCGCGGTGTCGAAGAACTCGATCAGGACGCAGCTCTGCCCGACCAGGCGATCCATGCGCAGGAACGCCACGCCCAGCCACTCCATGCGAGGCGGGAACTCGGGGGCGGCGATCTCGGCTTCGGCGGGCGGGCGCACCCCGGAGTAGGATGCCCTACCCACCCTGCCGCCGCCGATCAAGGAGAGTTGACCAGTGGACTTCTTCGCCCGTGTCGAGTCGCTTCGCGAGCGCTGGAACGTGCTCGAGCATTCTTTCTACCAGCGCTGGAGCGACGGCTCGCTCGAGCGTGAGGAGCTCGCCTTCTACGCGGGCGAGTACCGGCACGCCGTCTGCGCGCTGTCAGAGGCGGTCGGTGGTGCGGCCGCGGCCGCCGAGGAGGGACCCGTGCGGGCACAGCTCGCCGAGCACGCCGCCGAGGCGGCCGGGCACGTGGACCTGTGGGACCAGTTCGCCCGCGCGCTGGATGCCGACACCGACCGGCCCCCGCGTCCGGAGACCTCGGCCTGCGCCGAGTCCTGGACCGCCGGAGGGGACGCCCTCGAGGGCCTAGTGGTCGCCTACACGATCGAGTCGGGCCAGCCCGCCATCTCCCAGACCAAGCTCGACGGCCTGATCGGGCGCTACGGCTTCGAGGAGGGTCCCGCCACGGAGTACTTCGCCCTTCACGCCGAGCGCGACCACGAACACGCGGCGCAGTCACGCGAGCTGATCGAGGAGCGCCTCGTCGACGCGGACCTCGACCGGCTGCTCGAGGTCGCCGAGGGTGTGCTGAGGAGCAACTGGGAGCTCCTCGACGGTGTCGAGCGGCAGTTCGGCCGATAGGGAGGCGTTGGCGGCCCCGCTCCTGCGCCTCCGGTGCGCGGGCGCGATCAGCCGACCAGGGCGCGCAGCAGGTGCGGCGAGACCCATAGCTCGACGGAGGCGCTGACCAGCAGCACCGGCACCGCCACCGCCACCGTCAGGACGGTGGCGGCGAGCAGCTCGTCCCACCGGCCGCGCTTGCTAGCCAGCAGCCAGGCTCCGAGCGGGAGGAAGAGCGCCACGAGCTCCGGCACCGCGTGGGGGAGCAGGCCCATCAGTAGCGCCGCCGGCGAGATGTCGAACTGAGCAGCGATGGTCGAGGCGCCCGCGCCGATCACGAACGCCTGGGTCACGAGCGAGAAGGTGGTCGCGCAGACCACGAATCCGATCGCGAGCGGACCGGCCTTCTCATGCACCCACCGGTCGAGCCCGCTGCGATTGGCCGCCGAGAGCGGAAGGGAGCTGCCTGCGATGAAGCCGGCCACACAGGCCATCGCGTGCAGAGCCAGCACCAGCGAGTTGCGATAGAGCACGTGCAGGTAGTCGGCGCCCGTGGCGGGCGCGGTCAGGCCGGGGATGGCGAAGCGAGTGGGGTCGGGCTCGGACAGCGTCGCGATCACGAGGATCGCGAGCAGCAGCCCGAGCGTGATCAGCGCACTGACACCAAGCCACGGCGCGAGCACCCGCAGCGGCGCTCCCTGCCACCGCTCCAGCGCGATACGGCTGTCCTTCATGCCCTGGACGAGCACGAGGTCGTTGAGGCTCACCTCAACGGAGTCGGCATCTCCGCCTCAAACGTTGAGGGGCCGGCGGGGGTCCGATCCTCCGCGGGGAGGAGCGCAGCCCGATCGTACGCGGGAGGAGCGCAGCCCGATCGTCGATCGGGCGAGCACCGCACCGATGTTCTCATCGGGCGAGCACCGCACCGATGCCCTCAATCGACAAGCTTGCGCGTCATGCCGAAGATCGCCAGCCGCCAGGCGGCCAGCCCGAAGGCCACGATCGCGCCCAGGTGCGCCAGGTCCGTGAGCCCCTCCCAGCCGAACACCGCGTGGCGCACCAGCTCCACGCAGTGGTAGAGCGGATTCACGTGGGCCGCGATCTGCGCCCACTCCGGCAGCCCGTCGATCGGGAAGAACGTGCCGCCTACGAGGAACAGTGGCGTGATCACGCCGCTGGTCACGTAGCCGAAGTTGTCGATCGAGTTGAGAAAGGCGGCGATGGTGATGCCGAAGGAGGCCCACCCGAAGCCGGCCGTGAAGTTGATGAAGGGGATTGCGAGCATCCCCCAGCTCGGATCGAGCCCGAAGGCCATCGCCACGAGCAGTGGTGAGCATCCGTACACGCCCGCCCGCGTGGCAATCCACAGCGCCTCGCCCGTGACCAGCTCCTCGGTGTCGACCGGTGCGGCCAGGATCGCGTCGTAGGTGCGCTGGAACTGGTACTTCACGACGGTGCCGAACATCGCCGGGAAGACCGAAGCGAACAGGACCGCGGTGGCCACCGTGCCCGTGCCCACGAACTCGACGTAGCGAAAGCCCCCCACCTCGGAGACCAGCGACCCGAACCCGAACCCGAACGCGAGCAGATAGATCGTGGGCTCGACCGTGGAGGAGAAGGTGGTCCCGCGCCAGTAGGAGGAGAAGTTGATCACCTCGCGCACGAGCACGCCCTGGAGCGCGCTGCGCTCGAGCCGCCCGAGCCGGCGCTCGGACTTGGCCGACCCCGCGGCCACGCCTGCCGAGCTCATCCGACCTCCTCGCCCGTCAGCAGGACGAAGACGTCCTCCAGCGTCGAGGGGCGGCGTTGGCCCTCCGGCGGCTCCCCGTTGGCCCCCTCGAGCCCCAGGACCGCCACCGAGGTTCCGGTGCGGCGCGTGAGGAAGCCCGCGCGCTGTGCGTCCGCCTCCGCCTCTGCGAGCCTCGAGGGCGGACCGTAGACCTCGATCACCCCTCCTTCGCCCACGTGCTCGCCGATCAGCTCGCTCGGCCTGCCCGAGGCCACCGCCCTCCCGTGCGACATGATCGTCACGGTGTCGGCGAGCCGCTCGGCCTCCTCGATGTAGTGGGTCGACATGAGGATCGAGACCCCCTCCGAGCGCAGCCCGTCGATCAGCGCCCACAGCTCCTGGCGCACCTGCGGGTCGAGGCCGACCGTGGGCTCGTCAAGCAGCAGCAGGCGCGGACGGTGCACGAGTGCCCGCGCGATCAGCAGCCGCCGCCGCATCCCGCCCGAGATCTCGTTCACCTTGGCCGTTCGCCGCTCGCCGAGCCTCGCGATGCCGATCGCGCGATCGATCGCGGCCTTGC
>JBPCJI010000204.1:0-9511 GCA_051005475.1 Thermoleophilaceae bacterium | reverse complement strand
GTGCGCGCAGTACTTTCACTTCGACGGCCCGCGCAAGTGGATCAACTCGGGCGGGCTCGGCACGATGGGCTTTGGCCTGCCGAGCGCGATGGGCGCGAAGGTGGCGATGCCCGACGAGCAGGTGGTCTGCGTGGCGGGCGACGGGTCGATCATCATGAACGTCCAGGAGCTCGCAACCTGCGTGACGGAGAAGATCGCGGTGAAGGTCTTCATCATGAACAACGGCTACCTGGGCATGGTCCGCCAGTGGCAGGAGCTGTTCTGGGACGGCCGCTACAGCTCTGTGGACATGGGCGCGAGCCCCGACTGGGTGAAGCTCGCCGAGGCCTTCGGGGCCACCGGGATGCGCGTGGCCGACAAGGGCAAGCTGGTGGACACGATGCGCGAGGCGCTCGCCACGGAGGGTCCCGTGGTGTGCGACGTGCTCGTCTCCAAGGAGGAGAACTGCTACCCGATGATCCCAGCGGGACAGGCCGCGAGGGACATGACGGGCGGCCCCGAACACGGTGCGCAGAGCCGTGGGTGAGCCTGGCACCAAGGAGGTCTTCAGCCTCGAGAACCTCCAGTCCTCGGGTGGCATCCACACCGGCCGCAAGCACATCCTGTCACTGCTTGTCGAGCACAGGCCCGGTGTGCTCGCGCGGATCTCGGGCCTCTTCGCCCGCCGCGGCTACAACATCGAGTCGCTGGCGGTGGGCCCGACCGATGAGGACTCGATGGCGCGCATCACCCTGACGGTCGACGGCGCCGCGCACCCGATCGACCAGGTCACCAAGCAGCTGCACAAGCTCGTGAACGTGATCAAGATCCGCGACCTCGAGCCCGAGGAGGCGGTGGCGCGTGAGCTCGCCCTGTTCAAGGTCTCGGCCGACTCGGACACCCGCGGCCAGGTGATGCAGTTCGCCGACATCTTCCGCGGCAAGATCGTCGACGTGTCCAAGCGCTCGGTCACGGTGGAGGTCACCGGCACGGACGCAAAGATCGAGGCGTTCGAGCAGATGATCCGGCCGTTCGGGCTGATCGAGATGGTCAGGACCGGCGAGATAGCCATCAGCCGCGGCAAGTCCACGACGTAGGGCGGCCGATCCCGCTCGTCGCCCCCGGAGCGGACCGACGCGGAGTGGGCCCAGGCGGCGGCGTCAGTGGTCGGCGTCGGCCTCGCCCAGGAGCAGGACCTCGATCGCGGTGTGCTCGCGCGCGGCGTAGGCCGTCCCGGTGACACCCCGGATCGCCTCGGCGGCGGGCCTGCTGCCCGAGGGCTTCCCCGGCGACCCGGCCGACCGGATCATCTACGCCACCGCGTTGTCCGTTGGAGCGCGCCTCGTTACGCGCGATGATGCGATCCGCGCTTTCGACGCCCGCGCGACGGTCTGGTAACCACCCCACGCCCCGCACGCCACACCGCCACTCCACACGCCACACGCCACACGCCACAGGGCGCCGCACCCGTCCGGTCCGGTGGCCGGAGAGAACCCCCTCCGTAGCTCCCCGTTCCCCGGCCTCCGCCGGTCAGGCATCCTGTTGGGGGTGGCCGTCCGGGAAGGAGAGCCTTCGCCGTTCGCGTTGGATGCGGCGGCACTCGACCTGCTCGAGCGGCGGATCGATCGCGCGGCCTCACTTGCCCGGCGCGGCGGCGGGCGGGCCTACGCGAGCGCCACCATGCCCGTGTCGCCGGAGATCGATCCGTCCGCGGCTGTGCTCGCGGCGCGGCGGCCCGACGATCGCTTCTTCTGCTTCGAGCAGCCGGATCGCGACGGGTATGCGGTCTGCGGCCTTGGCTCCACGGCTGTCGTCGAGGCTGCCGGGCCGGGGCGCTTTGAGGACGCCGCTTCGGGTTGTCGCGCGCTCGCGCGCCGGACGGTGGGGGACGATCCGGCGAGCGACCCGGCGCGGCCCTCCGGCACGGGGCCCGTCTTCGTGGGTGGGTTCGCCTTCGCGCCGGACGGCGGCGCGACGCCGGAGTGGTCATCGCTCTCGCCGGCACAGCTCGTCCTGCCCGAGCTGTCGCTCAGCCGCCAGGGGGGCGAGGCGCGCCTGACCGTGACCGTGAGCGTGGGGGCCGGCGAGCCGGCGAGCTCCCCGCTCGAGCGGATCCAGGCGCGGCTTGCCGAGCTCCGACCCGCCTCGATCTCCCTGCTCGATCCCGATCCCGTGGCCCGCGCGCGGGTGGCGGGAGCCGCCCCGCCCTCGCACTACGAGGAGGCGGTCCGGCGCGCGGTGGAGCGAATCCGGCGCGGTGAGCTCGAGAAGGTCGTGCTCGCACGCGAGGTTCGGGTGCACGCGGCCGGGGACATCGATCCGGCGCCTGTGCTCGATGCGCTCAGGGCGGTCTTTCCAGCCTGCTACTGCTACTGCGTCGGGTCGCCCGAGCTGGCGTTCGTGGGCGCCAGCCCCGAGCTGCTGCTGCGCCGCGACGGCGCGCGCGCTCAGACGGTGGCCCTTGCCGGAAGCGCGCGCCGCAGCGCGGACCCGGCCGTCGATGACCACCTCGGCGAGCAGCTGGTCCAGAGTCCCAAGAACCGTTCCGAGCACGCGATCGTCGCCCGCCGCATCGAGCGCGCCCTGGGTCCTGTGAGCGTGTGGGTCACGGCAGCCGACGAGCCCGTTCTCGTGAAGGTGCACAACGTCCAGCACCTGGCCACGCCCGTGCGAGCGCAGCTCGCCGAGCCTGTCTCCGCGGTGGAGCTCGCCGGCCTGCTGCATCCGACCCCGGCCGTGGGCGGCGAGCCGGGCAAGGCGGCTCAGCCGCTCATCCCCGCGCTCGAGGGGCTCGACCGCGGTTGGTACGCGGGAGCCGTGGGGTGGACGGACCTGGCCGAGGACGGCGAGCTCTGCGTGGCGCTGCGCTGCGCGCTCGTGCGCGGCTCGGTGGCCCACCTGTATGCCGGCTGCGGGATCGTGGCGGACTCCGTGCCGGCGGAGGAGCTCGCTGAGACAGAGGTCAAGTTGCAGGCGCTTTTGCCGCTGCTGAGCTGACCGACCTTCGCGACACATTGTGCATGCATCACATGCATAAGGCGTCGAGGGCGCCGGCGTGACCCCGTGCCCGACATCGCCGCCGTGTGCCGGCGTGAGCGTCAAGCCGATTCGAGCGCCGCCGCCACGCGGTCCACCACCTCGCGGTGCAGGCGCACGTTGTCGGCGCGCTCGGTCCTGACCTCGACCAGCCCGGGGGAGGCCACGGCGAGCGCCACCTCCGTGGGAGTGACGGCCGGCCGGTGCTCCATCCCGGCCAGCGCGGCCACCGCCGCGAGGTCGACCCCGCTGGGGGTGGCCACATGTTCCTCGTAGAGCGCGGGATCGGCGTGCTTCGCCACCGGCAGGAAGTCGAAGATCCCTCCACCACCGTTGTTCGCGCAGAGAACGGTCAGGTCGATGCCCGCTCTGCGAGCTGCCAGCAGGCCCCCGAGGTCGTGCAGCAGCGCGAGTTCCCCGATCAGCAGGAACGTGGGAGCGCCCGTGGCCCTAGCGGCCCCGGCGGCGGAGGAGACGACGCCATCGATCCCGTTCGCCCCCCGGTTGGCGAGGAAGCGGATCCGCCTGGAGGAGCCGGGGAAGTAAGCCTCGACGTCTCGCACCGGCATCGAGGAGCTGAGCCACAGGAGCGCGCCGTCGGGCACTGCTTCCTCGAGGGCTGTATGAGCCTTTGGCTCGAACGGATCCGGTGCACCCGCGAGCGCGGGTGGCACCAGGGCGTCGGCCGCCGTCCACTCATCGAGCCAGCCCGCCGCGCCCTGCGCGCCCCGGATCTCGAGCGCGGCCGCCAGGGCATCGCAGGCGGGCCTGGCCGCCGCGTGCAGGATCAGCTCGGCGGTCCGCGTGGGCTCATGCCACCCGGCGTGGGGATCCAGCAGGACCTGGCTCGAGCCTGCGAGCAGGGCGCGCAGCGGCTTTGAGGTGGGCATGTCGCCCACCCGCAGCACGAGCTCGGGAGCGTGGGCGGAGGCGAAGCCCTCCACGCGCAGCAGCACGTCGTAGTGGGCCACGACGTGGGAGCGGTCGTGCTCTCCGCAGCGCACGCCCGAGGTGGGCTCTGCCAGGACCGGCCAGCCGGCCGCGCGGGCCAGGCGCGCGACGGGCCCCGCCACCTCCTCGGAGCAGGGGCCGCAGACGATCAACCCCCGCTGCGCGCCGGCCATGCGGGCGGCGAGTTCCTGCACGTCGTCTCCGTTGGGGGCCTGGGAGTGCTCGCGAAGCTCGGTCCACGGGCGCCCGTCCGGGCGCCCGTCCCAGTCTCCGGCCTCGAGCGTCTCCGGCTCCGGGGCGAGTGGCTCGCGGAGCGGGAGGTTCAGGTGCACCGGCCCGGGGCGGGCACCGCAGGCGGTCCAGTAGGCCCGGCACGCCAGCGCGCGGTGGTGGATCGCGGTCGCCCGGCCCGGGCCGTGCGTTCCCACCTCCACGCACCACCTCACCGCAGACCCGTAGAGCTTGAGTTGGTCGATCGCCTGACCGGCACCCACCTCGCGCAGCTCGGGCGGGCGGTCGGCGGTCAGGACGATCAGCGGCACGCGCGCCTCGTGTGCCTCCACGACGGCCGGAAGGAGGTTGGCGGCGGCGGTGCCCGAGGTGCACGTCACGGCCACCGGCCGCCCACTCGCCTTGGCCATCCCGAGTGCCATGAAGCCCGCGGAGCGCTCGTCGAGCACCGAGACGGCGTCGATGCGCTCGTCGGCCGCCAGGGTGAGCGCGATCGGGGCGTTGCGCGACCCGGGACAGGTCACGGCGTGGCGCAGCCCGCAGCGTGCGAGCTCGTCCACGAGCGCCTGGATGGGCGCGTAGGTCCGGTTAGTCGGGATCATCTGAGGAATGGCTGCGTTCGAGAGCCCGCCCACGATCGTCTTCGTTCCCGGCTTCATGCAGTCGGGCAGCGCTTGGGCGCCGGTCGCGGACCTGCTCCCCGAACGCTATCCGAGCGTCCGGCTCCGGCATTCCGAGAGCACGTACGAGGGGCGCCTGGAGGAGATCGCGGCGGCGGGTGAGGGATCTGTGCTTGCCGGATACTCGATGGGAGGACGCCTGGCGCTCCACGCCGTCTTGCGCGATCCAACCAGCTATGCCGGGCTCGTGACCGTGGGGGCCTCGGCCGGCATCGAGGCGCCGGCGATGCGCGCCGCGCGCGCGGAGGGCGACGCCAAGCTGGCCGGCTGGATGGAGACCCGGCCGATCGAGGAGATCGTCGCGATCTGGGAGCGCCAGCCGCTGTTCGCCGACCAGTCCGATGCGCTCGTCGAGGCCCAGCGCAGCGACCGCCTGAGCCAGGACCCGCGCGCGCTCGCGATACTCCTGCGCACCGCCGGACAGGGCGCGCTCGAGCCTGTCTGGGAGCGGCTGCACACGCTCGAGCTGCCGGTCCTGGCGATCGCCGGCGGCCTCGATGACCGCTACGCGCAGGCCGCCAGGAGGATCGCTCGCGCGGTACCCCGGGGCCGGGCGGAGATCGTCGAGGCGGCGGGCCACGCCGCTCACCTGCAACGCCCGCGGGAGGTGGCCGACCTCCTAGCCGAGTTCCTCGACGAGCACCTCGGCGAGCGCCTCCTCTGATACGTCCACTCCGAGGCCCGGGCCGTGCGGGACGGCCAGCAGGCCCGCCCTGGGTGCCGGAAGCGCCCGGGCGATCTCCGCGTCGAAGAGATCGAGCGTCGCGAGGCCACACGCCAGCGACACGCGCTCGGATGAGGCAAGCTGCAGCGCGGCGGCGATGCTCCATGGGCCGTCGAGGGTGCTCGATAGCCACGCCTGCAGCCCCCCGTCACGGGCAGCCCGCAGCGCATCCCTGGCCGGTCCGAACCCGCCGCTGCCGGCGAGTTTCACGTTCACCGCCGCACAGGCACCGATCTCCGCCGCCGCCTTCACGTCCTGCGGGCCGGTGATCGATTCGTCCGCTGCCACCGGAACGCCCACCCGCTCACTCACGTGCGCCATCCCCTCGAGCGTCGCACACGGCTGCTCGACGAGCTGCAGGTCGTGTGGCTCGAGCGCCTCGATCGCGTCCACGGCCTGGTCGGGATCCCACGCGCCGTTGGCGTCCACCCGCAACGCCGGCCACGGCCCGATCGCCTCGCGCACCGCGCCCACCCGCTCGCCGTCGTCGGGGAGCCCGACCTTCACCTTGAAGCACGAGAACCCCTCGCGCAGGCCCGCGGCCGCCGCGGCGGCCACCTCCTCGGGCGGGCCGGCCGGAAGCGTGCAGTTCACCGGGATGGCGTCGGCCCAGGGCTCGCCGAGGGGCTTTCCCCGCCGCCGCATCTGCAGGTCGAGCTCTGCCAGCTCCCACGCCGCGCGCGCCTGGGGCGCCGAGCCGCGCGGAGGGGGCCCCTCGCGCAGCGAGTCGATCACCTCGTCGAGCGAGATCCCGTCGTAGGGTTCGAGCGGGGCCGCCTCGCCCCATCCGACGGTACCGTCGTCGTCCTCGAGGCGGATCACGGCGAGGTCGCGGGCGGCCACGACTCCGCCGGAGGTCACGAAAGGCGCTTTGAGGGGGATCTGCAGACGCAGCAGGGAGCGCCTCACGACAGCAGGATGCCCGCGGCCAGGAGCAGGGAGAAGACGGCGAGCAGCAGCCCGGTGCCCGCCAGTGCGGCGTTCAGCGAGGGGCCGTCGGTGCGGGAGCGCACGGTCCCCCAGAGCCGCTTCGCGAGGGGAATCGAGACCAACGGAAGCGTGACCCACCAGGACAGGCCGCCGGCGATGGGGACCACCAGCGGCACCGCGTACGCCAGCAGCAGCATCGCCAGGAAGAGGATCCGGGCACGCTCCCGGCCAAGCTTCACCGCAAGGGTGAGCTTCCCCGCGCGGCGGTCGGTGTCGAGGTCCCGAACGTTGTTCACCACGAGGATCGCGCTCGCCAGTAGGCCCACCGGCACCGACACGGCGAACGCCTCCCACGGCAGCGCCTCCGCCTGCACGTAGTAGGAGCCCACCACGGCCACGACGCCGAAGAACAGGAACACGAACAGCTCGCCCAGTCCCTCGTACCCGTAGGGGCGCGGCCCGCCGGTGTAGAGGACGCCTGCCGCGATCGAGGCCACCCCCACGAGCAGCAACTCCCAGCCCGCCACGCTGGCCAGGTAGAGCCCTGCGGCCACGGCGATTCCGAACGCGACGTAGGTCCCCGTCAACACGCTGCGCGGCGGCATCAGTCCACCCGCGGTCACGCGAACCGGCCCGAGGCGGTCCTCGGTGTCCGCTCCTCGTCGCGCGTCGGAGTAGTCGTTCGAGAGGTTCGTGCCGATCTGGATGAACACGCTTCCCACCAGCGCGGCCACGAAGGCCGGCGCGCGCAGCTCGCCCTGGGAGATCGCGAGCGCCGTGCCCACCAGCACGGGAGCCACGGCGGCCGGGAGCGTTCGGGGCCGCGCGGCCACCAACCAGAGCCGGGGCGATGGGATTCGCTCGCGGGCACCGCCCGCTCTCGAGCGAGCGCTCAAGGCCGCTTGGGGAACTTGCCGAAGTCGGGCTCGCGCTGCTCGCGGTAGGCGTCGCGGCCCTCCTGTGCCTCCTCGCTTCCGTAGAACAGGAGGTTGGCGTCGTGGGCGAGCTGCTGGATGCCGGCCAGGCCATCCTCGGCGGCGTTGAAGCTCGCCTTCAGCAGCCGCAGGGAGAAGGGGGAGTGGGCGAGCATCTCGCGGCACCAGCCCACCGTCTCCTCCTCAAGCCGCTCGAGTGGGACGACCCTGTTCACGAGGCCCATGCCGAGCGCCTCCCCGGCGTCGTATTGGCGGCAGAGAAACCAGATCTCCTTGGCCTTCTTGGGCCCGACGAGGGTCGCCAGCAGGCCGGCGCCATAGCCCCCGTCGAAGGAGCCCACCTTGGGCCCCGTCTGCCCGAAGCGCGCGTTGTCGGCGGCGATCGTGAGATCGCACACGATGTGCAGCACGTGGCCGCCGCCGACGGCGTAGCCGGCCACCATCGCCACGATCGGCTTCGGGAGCCGGCGCATCTGGATGTGCAGGTCGGTCACGTGGAAGCGGCCGACCCCCGCGCGGCCGGCCTCGTCGTCTGCGAGATAGCCCGAGTCCCCGCGCACGCGCTGGTCGCCGCCCGAGCAGAAGGCGAGCGGTCCTTCGCCGGTGAGCACGATCACTCCGATCGCGGTGTCCTCCCGCGCCCGGGAGAGCGCGTCGGAGATCTCGATCAGCGTCTGCGGCCGGAAGGCGTTGCGCACCTGAGGCCGGTCGATCGTGATCTTCGCGATCCCCTCGGCGGTCTCGTAGCGGATGTCGCCGTATTCGGCCGCCTGCTGCCAATCGGCGGCGGGCGCGATCGCGCGGCCCTCCTGCTCCTTGGTCCAGTCGGTGGCGGCCATCTGCCCGCCACAGGTTAGTCCGGCCCCGCTCAGGCGGGGTCCAGTGGGTAGACCTCGAGCGCGGTGGCGGAGGCGATCCGGTCGAAGTCCCCGTCCGCGTGCAGCATGGTGGCTCCCGCGGCGATCGCCGGAGCGGCGACGAGGCAATCGGTCAGGCTGGCCGTGAACCCCCGGCTGCGGCATTTCCGTACGAGCCTCGCGGCGTGCTGGAAGCCGTCCAGGCCCCCCAGAGGAACGAACCGAGTCGCCAAGAGCTCCCGCCGCAAGCGCGCGTGGTGGAGGTCGTCCCGGGCACCGGCGAGCAGCTCGCCGACAACCATCTCGGTCGTGGCGATGGGCATCCCTTCGTCGAGCAGCCGTCTGAGGGTTCGGTGGGCCGGACTTCCGCTTCGACGGAGCAGCTCGATCCAGGCCGAGCTGTCGGCGACGATCACGACGGTGGCGACGGTGGCGGCTTCTTGCCGCGCAAGACATCGAGGTCACCCTCCCAGCCCGACCCTTCGAGCGACAGCATTCCCTTGGGATCACCGTCGCCGACGAGCTGGCGGAGCGCGTAGTCCACGGCCTCCCGCATGGAGCCGAAGTCGTAGGCGAGCATTACTCGCCGGATCAGGGCGTCGTCGATCTCGATGTTGGTGCGACCCATCGATTGCATCGTACCGGGGTGTCTACACATCGATGTGTAACGGGAGTCAGACGTACGCTCCAACCTGTGCACGACTGGGTGACAGACGCGGCTCGGGCGCGGCCGGACCACATCGCGGTCGAGGCGCCCGACGGCGCGCACACATACGCGGAGCTCGACGCCGCGGTCGATCGCTGTGCCCGGCGGCTCCGGGCCCTTGGCGTGGGGGAGGGGGCTCGCGTGGCCACGACGCTCCCGCCCTCGCTGCTGTTCTGCGAGCTGGTCCACGCCCTCCCACGGCTGGGAGCCGCGCTCGTGCCACTGAACACCCGGCTGCCCGCCACGGAGCAGCAGCGCCAGGCGCGCGCCGCCGGCGCCCTGTTCACGGTGGACCGCCCGCTCGACGGGATGGAGGCGGAGATCGCCCCGCGGCGCGAGGTCGACCCGGCGGCCGTGCATACGGTCCTCTTCACCTCGGGCACATCGGGCGCTCCGAAGCCGGTGGCCCTCACGATCGCAAACCAGGAGGCGTCTGCGAGGGCGTCGGCTGGGGCGATCGGAAGCGAGCGGACGGATCGCTG
>JBPCJI010000203.1:0-15396 GCA_051005475.1 Thermoleophilaceae bacterium | reverse complement strand
CCGGCTCCCAGGAGCAGCACCTTGGCGTCGAGCAGCCTGAGCTGGCCCTCGATCCCGATCTCGGGGACCAGCAGGTGTCGGGAGTAGCGCTCGCGTTGCTCGGCGGTCAGGCGCCGCGGGACCTCGACCTCGTACCCACGGTCCTTCCAAAGCGTGATGCCGCCGATCATCGACTCCACGTTCTCGTAGCCGAGCTCCTGCTTCAGCGTGTGGGCGGCGAGTGCGGACCTGTTGCCCGAGGCGCAGTAGAGGACGACGCGCGCGGAGCGGTCCTTCGCCGCTCCCTCGATCCGTGATTCGAGGTGACCGCGGGGTACGTGCTTGGCGCCCGGCAGGTGTGCCTCCTCGAACTCGTGCTGTTCGCGCACGTCGACGATCACGACGCCGTTGGGGCTCTCGACCAGTGGGAGGACCTCCTTCGGGTCCACCTCCCTGACCTGCTCCTTGACCTTGCGGATGAAGTCCGCGCCGCTCGCCATGAGGTGAAGCTCCTTGATTCTCCGGGGGGTCTCGCGGAATCCCGGCACAGCGGTTCCCGCCTCAATACTTCATAAAGTGTAGCGACCGTCGGCCACACCTTGACCACACCGAATGGCCGCGTCAAGGGTATCTTGCCGGGACTCGATGGCAGGGATGCTCGTGACTGGATCCAAAGGCGTGTGGGTGGGCTGGGTGGCTGCGCTCGCGGGAGCCCTCGTCGCGCCCGCCGCAGCCGGCGCCGCCCCACCGCCCGGGCCGTGCGCCGGATTTGGCGCAAAACACGGGCGGGTGGCCGCGGGACTCGAGCAGCGCGCCGCGATCCTCAGGCGGCGTGGCCGGCTCGCAGCCGCGCGCGACCACCGCGCTCGCGCCCGCTGGCAGGCCCGGCTGGCGCGCTACTACGAGGAGCAGGCACGGCGGCGGCCGCTTCCGCGGGGAGCGGCGATCACTTTCAACAGGCTGCTCCGCAGCCCGGTGCTGCGGCGCTCGTTCCTGACGGGCTTCGAGCAGCTCACGCCCGAGAACGAGATGAAGATGGAGCGCCTGCAGCCGGCGCTGGGCGTCTTTCGCTTCGCCGAGGCTGACCGGATGGTCCGCTTCGCACGCCGGTACTGCAAGCGGGTTCGCGGCCACACGCTGGTGTACGGCCGCCAGCTTCCCCGCTGGGCCACCGACGGGCAGCTCACGGCCGGGGAGCTGGGCTTCGAGATGGAGTGGCACGTGCGGAGGGTCGTGGAACGCTACGCGGGGCGCGTGGCCGACTGGGACGTGGTCAACGAGGCGATCGAGGCCGACGGGAGCTACACGCAGAACGTCTGGTTCAACGCTCTCGGCAGCGAGTACATCGAGCGGGCCTTCAGGACCGCCGACGACGCCGACCCGGACGCCCGGCTCTTCTACAACGACAGCGGGATCGAGCTCCCGGACGATCCGCATACGGTGGCCGTGCGCGTGATGGTCGCCGACCTGCGCCGCCGCGGCGTGCCAATCGAGGGCGTGGGCATCCAGAACCACGTGAGCACCGCCCACCACGCCTCGGAGGCGCAGATGGCGCGCACGATCCGCGGATTCACAGACCTTGGGGTGAAGGTGGCGATCACCGAGATGGACGTCAGGCTCGACTCGCCGGGACCGCCGGCACAGCGGCTCGAGAGCCAACGGATCGTCTACCGGAACTCGGCGCGGGCCTGCCGCAAGAACCCGAACTGCACCAGCTTCTCCACCTGGGGCGTGGGCGACGGCGTCTCCTGGCTCGGGCCGGCCGCCGGCGGGCTCCTGTTCGACCGCGGCTACCGACAGAAGCCCGCCTACAAAGCGGTCTCGCGCAGTCTTGGGAGTCCCAGGGGGGTCTGAACACCCGCCGATTCGACCCTCGTGTCCAGAGCGGTTCCGGCCCCGCTGGGCGTCCCCGATGCTCGTGGAACAACCCGGGGCGCCCCGTGCGGGGCGCCCCGGATGCAATCCCAGACCTGCTGTCGGAAGCTCGCCGTTCGTGGCGCTGCCAAAAGCTTCGTACGAGGATTGTCGTCCAAGGGCGCTGCTGCCGATATGGGGTCTGGACCCCATTTCATGCTGACCCCTCCGAGAAGACCTCGCGGCGACTCCCTGATTGGTCAGGTCGTGGCCGCGAACGTCGTCCTGGTGACCCTCACGGTCGTCGCCGCCAGCCTGGCCGCCGGCCTTGATCTCTCCAGCCGCGCGCAACGCTGGCAGTTCCTCGTCCTCGCGCTCGTGATCGTGCTCACCTTCTGCGTGAACCTCTGGATGCTCCAGCGCCGCTTTGGCCCGCTCGAGCACCTGATCGAGCGAATCGAGCTGGTCGACCCGGCGGAGCCGGCCACCTTCGAGATCGCGGCCGACCCCGTCGCCGAGATCGACCGGCTCGCTACATCCTTTCGCCGGCTGCTGCGGCGTGTGGACGACGAGCGCCGCCGCTCCGGGAAGCTCGTGCTGCGCGCCCAGGAGGAGGAGCGCCGGCGTCTGGCCCGGGATCTTCACGACGAGGTCAACCAGGCTCTGACCGCGATCCTCCTGCGGCTCGAGGCGCTCGCCCAGGACTCCCCGCCCGAGCACGCCGAGGAGGTGGCCGAGCTCAAGCGGCTGGCCAGCCGGGCCATGGATGAGCTGCTCAACCTGGCGCGCCAGCTCCGTCCGGCCGCGCTCGACGACCACGGCCTCGTTCCGGCGATCGAGGCTCAGCTGCGCGTCTTCACAGAGCGCACCGGGATATTCGCGGAGCTGAGCACCGAGGGCGATCCCGCCGGGCTCGACGAGGAACAGCAGACCGCCCTCTACCGCGTGACCCAGGAGGCGCTCGTGAACGCCGGCCGGCACGGCGGGGGGAGCCGGGTGCAGGTCGAGCTCGCGACGATCGGCGGCGCGACCGAGCTGCGCGTGCGCGACGACGGTGGCGGCTTCGAGCCCGCGGCCATCCGCGGGGACGGGCTGGGGCTCGACGGGATGGCCGAGCGGGCGCGCCTGGTCGGCGGAGAGCTCGACGTTCGCTCCGCCCCCGGCGCCGGGACCGAAGTGACGATGAGGCTCCCGTGATCAGGGTTCTCATCGCTGACGACCACGGGATCGTGCGCTCCGGGCTCACGATGCTGATCGACCGCCAGGCCGACATGGCCGTGGCCGCCGAGGCACAGGACGGCCTCGAGGCGGTCGAGCGCGCGCTCGCGGACCGTCCCGACGTGGCCGTGCTCGACGTGTCGATGCCGCGGATGACCGGTCTGCAGGCAGCGCGGCAGATCCGCGCGCACCACGAGGAGATCCAGGTGCTCATGCTCTCGATGCACGAGGACGAGGGCTACTTCTTCGACGCGCTCGAGGCCGGCGCGTCGGGCTACGTGTCAAAGCGAGGGGCCGACAGCGAGTTGATCGACGCCATCCGGACCGTGGCGGACGGGCGCACCTTCCTCAACTCACGCACCCAAGGAGCCCTGATGAGGCAGTGGCTCGAACACGGGCGCACCGAGCCCAGAGATGAGCTCACCCCCCGCGAGCTCGAGGTGGTCAAGCTGATCGCCGAGGCCCACACCAACCGCCAGATCGCCCACGCGCTGAGCCTGTCTGAGAAGACGGTGGAGTCCCATCGCGGAAACGTGCTGGCAAAGCTCGGGATGCGCGACCGCGTCGAGCTGGTGCGCTACGCGATCCGCCGCGGCCTCGTGGAGCCGTAGGACCGAAGGCTACGCTCCGACGCGTGAATCCGCGCGTGCTGATCGCGCTCGTCGTGGGCGCCGCGCTCGCCCTCGGCGCGGTGGTCATGCTCGCCGCCGGAAGGGACGAGCCGCGAGAGGCCGCGGCACTCCGGTTCGAGGGAGCCACCCTGCCACAGGGCGTGCGCGCCCCGGAGCTGGCCGGGGTGCGCACCCAGGACGGTGAGCGCCTGAGGATGCGCTCGCTGCGCGGAGGGCCCGTGATCATCACCTTCCTCTACACGACCTGCGAGGACACCTGCCCGACACAGGCGCAGCAGGTCAAGGGCGCCTTGAACGAGCTGGGCGCACGCGTGCCCGCCATCGCGATCGCCGTCGATCCCCCGCGCGACACTCCCGTGACAGCGCGCGCATTCCTCGCCAAGCAGCGCATGACCGGGCGAATGGACTTCATGCTGGGCTCGCGCCCCGCCCTGAAGCGGCTGTGGGACGACTACGCGGTACAGCCCCAGCGCGAGGACCTCGAGCACACCGCGCGGCTCGTGCTCGTGGACCCGAAGGGCATCCAGCGCGTGAGCTTCCCGCTGGACCAGCTCACGCCCGAGCGGCTGGCACACGATCTGCGGCTACTGGCGGAGGGGCACTGAGGCGCGCCGGCTTCCCTCCATCCGCTTCTGATCTCACTTGTGGTTCCGGGGGAGACCAAAGTGAGATCGGTATGGATGCAGCAAGCTCGGGATGCAGCAAGCTCGGCCTGGAGGCGTACCAACCCCGGCCACGCTTCCCCGCCTGGACCGTAATCCTACCTGTGAGGTAGGATTACCTTTCCGCAACCTGGCCTGGAGGCCGCTCGAAGGATGATGTTCTCAACCAAAGCCGAGTACGGGGTGCGCGTGATGGCGCACCTGGCCCGTCGCAACCTCGAAGGGCCGGCCGAGGCGGCGCCGATCTCGCTCGCGGCAATCGCCGACGCGGAAGGGCTGCCGCTGGCCTACCTCGAGCACCTCGTGGCGCGCCTGCGTCGCGCGGACCTGGTCGAGAGCCGGCGCGGGGCACACGGCGGCTACTCGCTCGCGCGCCCGGCCGAGAGCATCACGATGGCCGAGGTGGTGAAGGCGCTCGAGGGCGCGATCGCCCCGATCGAGTGCATCACGGCCGACGACGACGGCTCGCTCGTATGCGTGCGCGAGGGCGAGCTCGGCCACGACCCCCGCCCCACCAAGCTGCTGTGGACGCGGGTGCAGGGCTCCATCGTCCGCACGCTCACCGACATGACACTGGCCGACCTCGTCCTGCCGGCGGCCAAGGCAAAGACCTCACGCCGGGCGCTACGCCCCGCGGGCACACCCCAAACAGATCCGGAGAGAGCAACCGCATGAGCCTTGAGATTCAGAACCTTCACGTCCGCATCGAGGAGCGCGAGATCCTGCACGGGGTGAACCTGAAGGTCGAGAAGGACCAGACCCACGCGCTCATGGGCCCCAACGGGTCCGGCAAGTCCACCCTCGCTAACACGATCATGGGCAACCCCAACTACGAGGTCACCGAGGGCAAGATCCTCTTCAACGGCGAGGACTTCACCGAGTCAGACCCCGACGAACGCGCCCGCGCCGGCCTCTTCCTGGCTTTCCAGTACCCGGCCACGATCCCCGGCGTGCGCCTGGCGCAGTTCCTGCGCATAGCCGTGAACGCCCGCCGCGAGGAGCCGATCAAGCCCAAGGACTTCGGCAAGGTGCTCGGCGAGAACATGGAAATGCTGCGGATCGACCGCTCGTTCTCCAGCCGCTACCTGAACGAGGGCTTCTCGGGCGGCGAGAAGAAGCGCGCGGAGATCCTCCAGCTGGCGATGCTGAAACCTGAGATCGCGGTGCTCGATGAGACCGATTCGGGCCTTGACATCGACGCTCTGCGGATCGTCTCCGACGGGGTGAATGCCCTGCGCGGTCCCGAGATGGGCACGCTCATCATCACCCACTACACGCGCATCCTCGAGTACGTGAAGCCGGACTTCGTGCACATCATGCTCGACGGCCGGATCGTCCGCGAGGGCGGCTCCGAGCTGGCGGACGAGCTCGAGGAGAAGGGCTACGACTTCATCCGGGAAGAGGTGGCCGCCAATGCCGGCTAGCACCGCGACCTGGCTCGACGAGCAGCGCAAGCAGGCGCTCGACGCCTACGAGGGCGAGCCCGTGCCCACCTGGCGGCGCTCGGGCTTCTGGACGACCTCCCTGCGCAAGCTCGATCTCGAGGCGCTCGAGCCACGCACCCACCCGCCGGTGGACGAGCTCCCGGCGATCGTGGCGGACGCCATCGGCGAGGACGACCTTGGCGCACTCGTGCTCCAGCGCGGCGCGAGCACGGTCCACACGTTCCTGCACCCCGAGCTCGCGGAGCAGGGGGTGATCGTGACCTCGCTCGAGACCGCCGTGGAGGAGCACTCCGAGCTCGTGCGCGAGTGGTACATGCGCCGCCTCTCTCACGCAGAGGGCAAGTTCCCGGCGGCATCGGCCGCCTTCTGGAGCGGCGGCGTGTTCGTCCACGTGCCCAAGGGCGTACGCCTGGAGAGGCCGATCCAGAGCGTCTACTTGATCGACGACGGGGGCACCGCGCAGTACGCCCATACGCTGGTCGTGGTGGGCGAGAACAGCGAGTGCTCCTTCCGCGAGTACTGCCTCGGCGCCCCCTTCGAGGGGCAGGCGCTGCACGCCGGCGGCTTCGAGCTGTACGCGCAGGCGGGCACCAACGTGCAGGTCGCCCACTTCCAGGACTGGGGCCCCGGGGAGATCTACGACATCTCGACCAAACGCGTGGAGATCGGCCGCGACGCCCACGTGAGCTGGGTTCCCGTGCACCTCGGCGGGCGCCTGACCAAGCAGACGCTCGACATCATCACGGCCGAACAGGGCTCTGACATGCGCCACACCGGCCTGTACTTCACCGAGGGCGACGAGCACCTCGACCTGTTCACGACCGACAAGCACGAGCGCGGGCATACCACCGGGGACACCGTGTGGAAGGGCGCGCTCACGGGCAAGTCGCGCGCGTCGTATGAGGGGCTGATCCACATCGTCAAGGACGCACAGGAGACCCACACCTACCTGCAGACCCACCAGATGCTGCTCTCCCAGGACGCCAAGGGGGACGCGATCCCGTCGCTGATCGTGCAGACCGACAACGTGTCGGCCTCCCACGGCGGCACCGTGGGAGAGCTCGACGAGGACCAGATCTTCTACATGAACTCACGCGGCATCCCCCGCTCGGAGGCCGTCCGGATCCTCGTCGAGGGCTACTTCGAGGAGGTCGTTCAGCGGCTGGCGGACGAAGGCCTTCAGGCGCTCGTGCGCCGGCGGGTCGCCGAGAAGCTGCTGGCCGCCGAGGACCAGGTGGCCAAGTTCATCGGCGAGCGCGTGGCCGGGCCCGGTGACGACGCCCTCGAGCAGGGAGCCGCCGCGTAATGGCGACGCCGGTGGCCACACCGCTCGACGTGCGAGCGGACTTCCCGCTGCTCGGGCGCGGCTTTGCCTACCTGGACTCCGCGGCGACCTCGCAGAAGCCCGAGCAGGTGATCCAGTCGATCGACTCCTACTACCGCCACTCCAACGCCAACATCCACCGTGGGGTCTACGCGCTGGCCCAGGAGGCCACGGACCTGTTCGAGGGCGCCCGCGAGCGGATCGCCGCCTTTGCCGGGGGCGAGACCGCGACCACGATCTTCACCCGCAACGCCACGGAGGCGATCAACCTCGTGGCCTACGCCTGGGGCGCCGAGAACCTCGGCGCGGGCGACGAGGTGCTGATCACCCAGATGGAGCACCACTCGAACATCGTGCCGTGGCAGCTCTTGTGCCGGCGCCAGGGCGCGAAGCTGCGCTACCTGCACGTCTCAGACGACGGCCGGCTCTCACTCGACGAACTTGACGAGGTGCTAGCCGGCGGGCGGGTGAAGATGGTCGCGGTCGCGCACGTCTCAAACGTGCTCGGCACGATCAACCCGGTCGCCGAGATCGCCGCCCGGGCGCGCGCCGCGGGGGCCGCCTCCCTGATCGACGGGTCCCAGGCCGTTCCGCAGCTGCCGGTGAACGTGGCGGAGATCGGCGCGGACTTCTACGTCTGGACCGGTCACAAGGCGCTTGGCCCGACCGGCATCGGCGTGCTCCACGGCCGTCGCGAGCTGCTCGAGTCGATGCCGCCGTTCCTCGGCGGGGGCGACATGATCGCCACGGTCGGGTTCGACTCCTCCACCTGGAACGAGCTGCCGTGGAAGTTCGAGGCGGGCACGTCGCCGATCGCGGAGGGCGTCGGGTTGGGGGTTGCCGTCGACTATCTCTCGGCGATCGGCATGAACGCCGTCCGCGCGCACGAGCGCGACCTCACCGGCTACACGCTCGAGCGGCTCGCGGAGATAGAGGGCCTGCGCACCTTCGGCCCCACGGACCTCGAGCAACGCGGCGGCGTGGCGTCGTTTGAGATCGAGGGCGCGCACCCGCACGACCTCGCCGAGCTGTGCGACCGCGAGGGAGTCTGCATCCGCGCCGGGCACCACTGCGCCCAGCCGCTGATGCGGGAGCTGGGCGTGCCGGCGACGGCGCGGGCGAGCTTCCACGTCTACAACTCCCGCGAGGACGTGGATCGCCTGATCGAAGCGCTCCAGCGGGCCCGCGAAGTGCTGGAGCTGTAGCCGTGGACGAGCTGTACCGCGACTACATCCTCGACCACTACAAGAACCCGCGCAACTTCGGGACGCTCGAGCCCCACGACCTCGAGCACCACGACGTCAACCCGCTCTGCGGCGATGAGCTCGGGGTGCACCTGGTCGTGGACGAGAACGGGACGATCACGGGCCTTCGCTTCCACGGGCAGGGATGCGCGATCTCGCAGGCCTCCGCCTCGATCGCCAGCGAGGAGCTGATCGGGATGAAGGCCGACGCGGCAGGGGCACTGGGCGCCGAATGGATCATCGACCTACTCGGGATCGACATCTCCCCTACGCGCCGCAAATGCGCTCTGCTCAGCCTGAAGGTGATGCGCGGCGCCACCACGGGCGACCCCTCCTGGCCGGAGTAGCGGCAGCGGGGCTGCTGACGGTGGCGCTGAGCGTGGGCTGAGAACGGATGAAGCTCGCCACATGGAACGTGAACTCGCTCAAGGCCCGCCTGCCGCGAGTGCTCGAGTTCCTCGCCCGGCACCGTCCCGACGTGCTCTGCCTCCAGGAGACCAAGTGCGCGTCGGAGGGCTTCCCCCACGCCGCGTTCAGGGAGGCGGGCTACGCCGCTGTCGAGCACTCGGCCGGGCGCTGGGCAGGCGTGGCCATCGCGGCGCCCACCCACACACCCCTCGACGAGGTGCATTCCGGACTACCCGGTGAGGCGGTGGCAGCCGAGGCCAGGTACGTGGAGGCATCCGTGGGCGGGCTGCGCGTGGCCAGTGCCTACGTGCCCAACGGTCGCGCGGTTGACTCCCCCGCCTTTGGCGAGAAGCTCCGCTTTCTCGAGGCGCTCGCAGATCGGGTGCCTGCACTCGACGCGTTGCTCGGGGACCTGAACGTGACCCGGGCCGACCTCGACGTGTACGACCCCGTGGCCTTCGCCGGCTCGACGCACGTGACCGTGGATGAACGAGGGCAGCTCGAGGCGATCCTCGACGCCGGCCTGACCGACGCCTTTCGCGCGCTTCACCCCGAAGACGTCGGCTTCACCTGGTGGGACTACCGCCAGGGCCATTTCCACCGTCGGATGGGCCTGCGGATCGACTACGTGCTGGTGGGCTCGCCGTACGCCCGCCGGCTCACCGCCTGCGCGATCGACAGGGACTTCCGCAAGGGCCCAAAGCCCTCGGACCATGCGCCGCTGCTGGCCGAGCTCGGCGGACCCGAGTAAGCGATACTCCGTGCGGTGACCCCCGAGCGCAACGTCCTGGGTTCAGAACTCGAGCCCTGCGGGACCGACCCCGTCACCGGCTTCTACCGGGACGGATGCTGCAGCACGGGCCCCGAGGACCGCGGGAGCCACACGATCTGCGCCGTGGTGACAGAGGAGTTCCTCGAACACCAGCGCACCATCGGCAACGACCTCAGCACGCCCGTACCTCAGTACAGCTTCCCCGGGCTCGTCCCCGGCGATCGTTGGTGCGTGACGGCGGCAAACTGGCTGCGCGCGCACGAGGACGGGGCGGCCGCGTACGTGGTGCTGGCCTCGACCCACGAACGGGCCCTCCAGATCGTCCCGCTCGACGCACTCGAGCAGCACGCCGTCGACGTCCCCGGGGACCCAAGCGTCCTCGCGGACTGAGCTGTCGACGACGGTCTCGGCGCTGACGCGGTGGTGCATCAGCCGGTCGCATCAGCCAGTCGCATCAGCCTCCCGCCGCCTTGCGGCGGATGGCGAACAGCGGGGCGCCGCATTCAGGGCAGTAGCCCTGCCAGCCGGGGCGACCGTTCGACAGGGTCACCTCGTGCGGATCGGCGATCGTGACCTTCTGGCCGCAGACGCACCAGCCCTGCGGCCCGGGGTTTGAGACCTCCTCGGCGTCCGGTTCGACCATGCGCGACAAGCATATTCGCAGCCCGGTTGGCGTCACCGTCTCTGGGTGAGTTGGCCGACGGGATCGGTGAACCGCCAGCGACCGCGCCGCCCGTCGCCTGATGCGGGAGAATCGACTCCATCGTCCTGGACTGCCCTTGCTATATGGGGTCAGGGCAGGACGGTGGCGTGAATCCCCCGCCTCAGCGGCTCGACATGCACCTGGCCGCGCCCTGGCGTACGGTCAGGTCGCCCTTGGAGACCTTGAACGCGATCGTGTCCACGTAGTCACCGCCGTCACGCGTGCGCTTGGCCGCCTGCGCCGGCGTCACGTCCGCGTCGGCCAGCGCGCGCGCGGCCTCCGGGCTGAAGCAGCGCGCCTCGAGCCATCTGGCGGTCAGCTCGTCATCGAAGCCGGCATCCGTCCACTCCTGCGCAACCGAGCCCGGATCCCCACCGCGCTCGGCGAGATCTCCGTACCGCCTGACGGTCTCGGCGCTCGTCTCGGGCGCCGGCCAGTACTCCTTCATCGTGCTCTTTTACACGATTCGGGCGGTCAGCGGACAGCCGCCTCCTCCCGGCCCCCGAGGCGCTCGCGGCCGCGCTCCACGGCCGCCTTGAACCTGTCGAGGTTGGTCTCGAGGCTCATCAGGATGTCGTCGGCGTAGTCCTCGGCACGAAGCCGGATCTCGCGCTCACGGTTGCGGGCCTGCTCGAGAATGTGCTCCGCCCGGCGCTCGGCGAGCTTGGCGATCTCCTCATCGCTGAGAAGCCGGTCCCGCTCCTCGCGCGCCTCTTCGAGGGCCCGCTCGCCCTCGCGCTTTGCCTCGTCCAGCATCTCCTGGCGCTCCTTGGCGATCCAGCGCGCCTGCTTGATCTGCTCGGGGATCGTTGCGCGCATCTCATCGAGGATCGCGTAGGTCTCCTCCTTGTCGACCTTGACCTGGGTGCCGATCAGCCCGGACTTCGCATTGTCGACGGTGTCGTCGAGGCGATCGATCAGCATCAGGACGTCCATTCGACTCAAGTTCGGCGGTGCCCGCCTACCTCCTTCCCGGACCGGTCACGATTGATCGCGATCGTCGGATCGGGCCCGCACGTCAGGCTGCCCGAGGCGCGCGTCGAGGGTGATGTCGAGGTGGTGCCGGAGCCCGTTTAGGCCGTGGGATGGGCCCTCGCCCACTCCACGATCTCCTCCGACGGGTGCACGGCCTCGCCTCCGTCGGTCACGAGCACGGGCACGTGCTTCTGCCCCGTCAGCTCGATGACCTCCTTGCGGCCGCCGTTGAACGCGTCGGGCAGCGCTCCCCAGCCGCGAGCCTTGACGACCTCGGGCTCGTGGCCCGCCTCCCTCAGAGCCTGGTGTGCCCTGGCGCAGGCGTGCGCTCCGCCTCCGATGGTGCCCCAGCAGACGTAAAGCTTCACTCGGGCAGCCTACTGGGCACCCGCGGTCTCCCCGGCACCCGCGGTCTCCCCGGCACCCGCGGTCTCCGCGACCCCCGCGCGCTCCGCGGCGAGCGCGTTCACGGGCCCGTCGATCCACACGCGCACGCGGTCGCCGGGGTGCCAGATCGGAAACCCCATGCTGCGGCTGCGCAGCCGGAGCCCCGAGTGCAGCTCGACCTCCACGAGCTGATCGTGCCCGTAGTACTCCCGAGCGACCACCACGCCCTCGTGTGAGCGGTCGCGTCCGGGCGCTGCGCCCGCGCCCAGCGCGACCGACTCGGGCCGCACTACCACGTCCACCACGCCTTCGAGCTCCTTCGGGATCGGGAACCGGCCGAGCTCGCACTCCACGGCCCCGCCGGCGGCGGTGCCGGGCACGATCTCCGCATCGCCGAGGAAGTCGGCCACCCAGCGCGAGCGCGGACGGCCGTAGACCTCCTCGGGGGTTCCCTCCTGCTCGATCGCTCCCTCGCGCATGACCGCCACGCGATCGGCGAGGGAAAGCGCCTCCTCCTGATCGTGGGTCACGAACAGGGCGGTGACGCCGGCGGCCACCAGGATGTCGCGCATCTCGCGCCGCACCCGTACGCGCAGCGCGGCGTCCAGGTTGGAGAACGGCTCGTCGAGCAGGATCACCTCGGGGGTGGGCGCCAGCGCGCGAGCGAGGGCGACACGCTGCTGCTCACCACCCGAGAGCTCGTGGGGTTGGCGCTCCCCGAGGCCCTCGAGCCCGACGAGGGCCAGTACCTCGGAGATCCGCGATCGATCGGGTGAGCGGCCGAGCGCGTATGCCACGTTGGCCTCGACGCTCAGGTGGGGGAAGAGCGCGTAGTCCTGGAAGACCATCCCGATCCGCCGGCGCTCGGGGGCCACGAACGCTCCGTCGCCGGCCACGACCCGGTCGCCGACCAGCACCCGTCCCGCGTCCGGCCGCTCAAAGCCCGCTATCAGCCGCAGCATCGTCGTCTTCCCGCAACCGCTCGGGCCGAGCAACGCGCACACCACTCCCCCCTCCACGAGCAGGTCCACGCCCGCAACGGCCCTCTTCTCGCCGAAGGACTTCGTCAGCCCCTCGCTCCTGATCACGCTCATCGTGAATCCATCGTAGGCAAGCCCAGGGGGTGTCGGGCCTCAGCGCTCGCGCGCGGTGAGCAGGTAGAGGGGAATCGCCGAGACACCGAGCAGGACCAGTGACGGCACCGCTCCACGCTCAAAGAACCCGACGCTGGTGGCACGCCAGATCTCCGTCGAGAGGGTGTCGAAGCCGATCGGCGCGAGGATCAGCGCGGCCGGCAGCTCCTTCACGGTGGTGAGGAACACGAGCGCCGCGCCGGTGAGCACGCCGCTCGCCGCGAGCGGCGCGGTCACCGTTCGCAGGACGGCCAGCGGGCCGCGCCCCATCGAGCGGGCCGCCTCCTCCACCCGAGGCGAGACCTGGAGCAGCGAGGCCCGCGTCGAGCCGATCGCCTGCGGGAGGAACAGCACCACCCACGCGAACACCAGCATGGCCAGCGACTGGTAGAGCACCGGTGCGACCCGCGTGCCGAAGAACACGAGCGCCAGCGCCACGACGACACCCGGGAGCGCGTAGCCGGCGTAGGCGGCGCGTTCGGCGAGCGCCGAGATGGCGCTCGGAAAGCGCACCGACAGGAGCGCGATCGGCAGCGCGCAGAGCGCCGCCGCCCCGGCGGCCAGCCCGGCGGCGATCAGGGAGTTTCCCGCCCCCGCCCCGATCGCCCCCCAGTCAGGGCTGCCGGCCACGCTCTGGAGCGACCAGTAGACGAGCACCGCCACCGGCAGTACGAGAGCCAGCGCCACCACCGTGGCACAGAACGCGAGCGCCGGCCAGCGCCAGCGCCCGAGCGCGACGTCCGTGGCAGGCCGCGCGGCACCGGGGGCGCTGCGGTGGTAGGCCAGCGACCTGCGTGTGCGCCCCTCGAGCCACAGGACGAGGAGCATCACGAGCACGAGCAGCGAGGCCAGCGCCGCCGCCGACGTGCGGCTGCCGCTCCCGTAGGCCGTGTAGATCACGCGCGTGAACGAGTCGAAGCGCAGGATGGAGACCGCCCCGAAGTCGTGCAGCACGTAGAGCGCCACGAGCAGGGCGCTGGCCCCGATCGCCGGCACGAGCTGGGGCAGCAGGACGGTGCGGTACACCTCCCACCCGGAGCGACCCATGCCGCGCGCGGCCTCCTCGAGCTGGGGGTCGAGTCGCCGCATCGCGGCGCGGATGGTGAGCAGCGCCAGCGGGTAGGTGAAGAGCACGAGCGTGAGCAGCGCCCCCGGAAAGCCGTAGATCGAGGGCAGGCGCTCCACGCCCAAGGGCCCCTCGAGCAGGCCCTGCACGAGGCCCCGAGGACCGAGCGCCGAGACGACCAGATAGGCCCCGATGTAGCTCGGGATCACCAGCGGCAGCAGCGTGAGCACGCTCCACACGCGGCGGCCCGGCAGGTCGGTGCGCCCCGTCAGCCAGGCCAGCGGCAACGCCAGCGCCAGCGCACCCGCGGTCACGGAGGCCGCCAGCCCGGCGCTTCGCAGCACCAGGCGCAGGGTGCGCTCGCGCCACACCGTGTCCAGTGCCTCCTGCAGCGAGCCGCCGACCGTGATGGCGAGATAGGCCACCGGCAGCGCGGTGGCCGCGCCAATCGCAAGCCCGGCGCAGAGGAGCAGTTGGGGCGGTCGTGCCCGTCGCGCGCGAGGCGCCGCACCCTCCGGCGGCAGCGGGTGGAGCGAGGTGGCGCCGCGCGCCTCTACAGGACTCCCGTCCGCTCGAGCAGCTCGATCGTGCCCTGCAGATCTGCGAGGTCCGACAGGTCCACGTCGGGCTGCTCGATCGAGTCCAGCGGGAGCAGTCCGGGCTCGGGCCTGACGCCTGCCGAGAGCGGATACTCCTTTGTGCGATCGGCGAAGTAGCGCTGGCCCTGCTCCGACAGCAGGAACTTGATGAACTCGCGCGCCGCCTTCCCATGCTCGCTGCCGGCCACCACCGCGGCGCCCGCCACGTTCACGAGCGCGCCGGGGTCGCCGCCGCGGGGCTCGTAGACCCCGACCGGGTAGTCGGGTCCCTCCTCGGCCCTCGCCTCCGCGACGTAGTAGTGGTTGATCAGCCCGACCTCGATCTCCCCCTTGGCCACGGCATCGCGGATGGCCACGTTGCTCTCGTAGGCCTCGGTGTCGTTGTCCTTCATGGCGCGCAGCCAGCGCTCGGCTCCGGCCTCGCCCTCGGTCTTTCGCAGCGCGGTCACAAAGGACTCGAACGAGGCGTTCGTGGGTGCCCAGCCCACCCTGCCCTTCCAGCGGGGGGCGGTCAGGCCGAGCACCGAGCGCGGGAGCTCTGACTCCTTGACCCGGCGCTTGTCGTAGGCCACGACACGGGCCCGCCCGGAGACTCCCACCCAGCCACCTCGGGAGGAGCGAAAGCGGCCGTCCACCCGGTCGAGCAGCTCCGCCGGCAGCCGTTCAAGGCGGTTCTCCGCCTCCAGTGATCCGAGCGCCCCGGCGTCCTGGGAGAGGAAGACGTCCGCGGGACTGCGATCGCCCTCCTCGGCGAGCGTGGCGGCGATCTCGGGCGTGGTGCCGTAGCGCACCTTGATGTCCACGCCCTCCTCCTTTGCGTAGCGGTCGAGCAGCGGGCCGACGAGGTCCTGCTCGCGTCCCGAGTAGATCGTGAGCTCCCCCGAGCCGCCACCGCTGCCAAAGCCACAGCCGGACAGCGCCGCGGCGGCGAGCAGGGTCAAGACGCTGAGGCACCTGGGCATTGGGAGTTAGGGTACCCTAAGTTGAGTCCTCGG
>JBPCJI010000202.1:0-14748 GCA_051005475.1 Thermoleophilaceae bacterium | reverse complement strand
GCGCCACGCTCCTCCCGCGCACGAAGGATCTCTCATACCCGTCGGAGCACGCCGCCATCGCGGCGGCCGCCGCGCGGGTGCTCGCCTCCGCGTTCCCCGAACGCGCTCCCGCGACCTTCGAGGAGATGGCGAGCAGGGCGGGGCGCTCTCGCACCGTCGCAGGGGTGAGCTTTCCGAGCGACGTGAGGGCCGGGCTCGCGCTCGGCCGGTTGGTTGGGGATGCCGTGGTCAAGCGGGCCAGGAGCGACGGCTCGAGCCGCGAGTTTGACGGGCAGCGGCCCCGGGGCAGGGGATTCTGGGAGCCGCCGCCCGGCTCGGACGCGCCACCGGTTCAGCCCCTTGCCGGAACCTGGAGGCCCTGGATCCTGAGCGCGGGCAGCCGGCTGCGGCCGCCCCCGCCCCCCGCGTTCGACTCGCCGGAGCTCAAGGCCCAGGCCCGCCGCGTCATGGACATCGGGGAGCGGCTCAAACCCGAGCAGAAGCGGATCGCAAAGCTCTGGGAGGGCGGGGCGGGCACCCCGCAGGTTCCCGGGATCTGGAACCAGCGGGCGCTCAGCCGGGTGGATCGCAAGGGACTGAGCACTCCGCGGGTGGCCCGCCTGTTCGCCCTGCTGAACATGTCGATGGCCGATGCAGGGATAGCGGCGGGGGACTCCAAGTACACCTACTGGTTCCCGCGCCCGCAGAACGCAATCCGGGACCTGGGGCTCGACCGCACCTGGAAGCCATTGCTGCGCACACCGCTCTCGCCCGCCTACGTCGCGGGGCGCTCCGCGTTTTCCGCCGCAGCCGTTCAGGTGCTCGGTCACATCTTCCCGGACAGCGCGAAGAGCTTCCGTGCAAAGGGCGCCGAGGCGGGGGCCGCCGGGGTCTACGGGGGCACCCAGTACCCCTTCGCCGACCAGGCGGGGCTCGCGGTCGGGCGCAGCGTCGGTCAACTGGTGGTCGAGCGGGCGCGAAGTGACGGGGCTGAACGCTGAGGTTCCCCTCCCGCCGGCGACCGACAGCCCGCGCCTGGCCTGATCTACTGTTGTTCGCGGCACAGTGAGTCGCGTCGCTGCATGCTGATCCTCGATCTCCTTATCGCCGGCATCATCGTCGGGGCTGCCGTCTGGGGCTACCAGCGCGGGCTGCTCACTCACGCACTCGCGCTCGTGGGCTTCGGGGCCGGCGCCATTCTGGGCTCGCGGGTCGCGCCACTGGTCCTCGACGGCGGTCTCAGGGATCCCTTCGCTCCGGTCCTCGCCCTGCCGGCGGCGCTGCTGTGCGGCGCGATCGTGGGGATGGCGCTCGAGCGCTTCGGCTTCGGGCTGCGCCGGCGACTGCCGCGGCGCGGCAGGGCCAACGCGGTCGGGGGCGCACTGCTTGCGGCGTGTGTGGGCCTCGTGACGGTCTGGATCCTGGGAGCGCTCGCCGCGCGGGTGGACAGCTTCAGGCAGCCGGTGAGGGACTCGGCGATCATCGAGCGGTTGAACGCCGTGCTGCCTCCGCCGGGACCACTCCTGAACCCGATCAGGAAGCGGATCGACCCACTGCCGATACTCGCCGGCCCGCGGCCGAACGTGGGCCCACCCGACCCCCGCATAAAGCGTGACCGCCAGGTGCGCTCCGCGGCGGACAGCACGGTCAAGGTGCACGTCAAGTCCTGCGGGCGCAAGGGGACGGGGAGCGGATGGGTGGCCCGCGACGGCACCGTCGTGACCAACGCCCACGTCGTGCAGGGATCCGACGAGGTCGGCGTCCAGGTGAAGGGCAAGGGCGACACCGACGACGCGGAGGTGATCGGGTTCGACGAGGTGAATGATGTCGCGGTCCTGCGGGCCCCGGCAGTGGCCGGCGTACCCGCTCTGCGGCTCGACCCGAAGCCAGCACCGGATACCCAGGCCGCGGCGCTGGGCTTCCCGGGCGGCGGGCCCTTCAAGATCACCCCGGTGCGATTGGGCACGACGGCGCGGATCCCCGGGTTCAAGCTGAACGGCAGGAAGCCCGTGAAGCGGAGAATCGTGATCTTGCGGGCCAAGGGCATACGTCCGGGCAGCTCGGGCAGCCCGATCGTCGACCGCGGCGGGCGCGTCGTGACGATGGTGTTTGCGGGGAGAGTCGGGGGCAGCGCAGGGTACGGGGTACCCAATCCGGCCATCCGGCGCACCCTGCGCCGCGCCGACTCGCCCGTGGACACGGGCTCCTGCGAAGAGGAATAGATGATCCTCCCGGTCCCCCGGTGCATTCCGCCGAACCTGCCTGTCGCTGTTAGGCTTCCTTCGTGGCGGTGACCCCCAAGAGGCCGCGGGACAAGCCGCGCCGACCACGCGGGGACGAGTCAAAAAGCTTCTTCGGACTTGGCTTCTGGGCGATCCTGATCTTCGTGATCCTGATGATCGCCGAGATCCAGCTGCTCGCCCTTTCCCGGCCGCAGGTGGATGGCAGGCAGCTCACCTACAAGACGTTCGTCAACTACGCGGAAGCCGGGCGCCTGCGGACCGCCCGCGTGCTGGATGCCGACTCATATGTGGTAGGTCGCTACGAGCGCAGGGGCGGTCAGATCGGCAGTTACAACGTGCCCTACCTCAGGACCGGCACGCGCGACGAGCTGCTCGACGTGCTGCTGCAGAACGACATCGACGCCAAGATCGAGCAGCAGTTCGGAAAGTCGCTGGTGGTCCCGGCCACCTACTTCATCGGAACGCTGATGTTCATCGTGCTGTTTGGCTACCTGATCATCTCCTGGCGCCGGGGGACGGGCATGTTCGGGGTCCGCAGCGGCGCGCGCAAGTTCGAGGGCGACGAGCGCAACGAGACCTTCGCCGACGTGGCCGGTCAGAGGGAGGCGGTGGGCGAGCTGCGGGAGCTGGTGAGCTTCATGTCGGAAACCGAGCGCTTCAGCGAGGTCGGGGCGAGGACCCCCAAGGGCGTGCTGCTCTACGGCCCCCCCGGCTGCGGCAAGACGCTGCTCGCGCGCGCGTTCGCAGGCGAGGCCGGCGCATCGTTCTTCTCGATGTCCGGCTCAGATTTCGTGGAGCTCTACGTGGGTGTGGGCGCGGCACGGGTACGCGATGTCTTCAAGGAGGCGAGGGTGAACGCGCCCGCGATCATCTTCATCGACGAGCTCGACGCCGTGGGTCGCAGCCGCGGCGAGACGGGGTCGGTGGTCACGAGCGGAGAGCAGGAGCAGGCGCTGAACCAGATCCTGGCGGAGATGGACGGCTTCTCGCCGACCGAGGGCATCATGGTGCTGGCCGCCACGAACCGCCCGGACGTGCTCGACCCGGCGCTGCTGCGCCCGGGGCGCTTCGACCGCTCGATCGGCCTCGAGCGCCCCGATGAGGACGATCGGGTCGCGATTCTCTCCCTGCACGCCAAGACCAGGCGGCTCGATCCGTCGGTCGACATGCGCGAGGTGGCCAAGCGCGCCTACGGGATGACCGGCGCGGATCTGGCGAACGTCGTCAACGAGGCCGCTCTGCTCGCCGGCCGCGCGGACAAGAAGGCCATCACCCAGTCGGAGTTCGACGATGCCGTCAAGCGCGTGATCGAGGCGCCCGAGCGCCAGCGCCGGCTCTCGATGCGCTCCCGTAGCGTCGGAAAGCGCGCCACCGGACTGGACGAGAAGGTGACCTTCGCGGACATCGCCGGCGCCGAGGAGGCGGTCGAGGAGCTGTCGGAGGTGAGGGACTTCCTGGTCGAGCCCGAGCGGTTTGCAGGCGTCGGGGCGCAGGTCCCGCGCGGCATCATGCTCTACGGCCCCCCCGGATGTGGAAAGAGCCTGCTGGCCAAGGCCGTGGCCGGTGAGGCCAACGGCGCGTTCTTCTCGGTCTCGGCCGCGGAGTTCGTGGAGAAGTTCGTCGGCGTGGGTGCCGGCCGGGTGCGCGACCTCTTCGCGGAGGCGAAGGCCGTGGCACCGTCGATCATCTTCATCGACGAGATCGACGCGGTGGGAGGCCAGAGGGGCGGAGGGCCGGACGGCGCGCGGGACAGCGGGGGGCGCGACCAGGATCAGACGCTCAACCAGATACTGACCGAGCTCGATGGCTTCGAGCCGCGCTCGGGCGTGATCGTGATCGCGGCCACCAACCGCCCCGACATGCTCGATCCCGCGCTGCTCAGACCTGGCCGCTTCGATCGTCACATCGGAATCTCGCCGCCAGACCGTGCGGCCCGGCTGAAGATCCTCACGCTGCATGCGAAGACCAGGCAGCTGGAACCGGGCGTTGACCTGGATGCCATCGCCGAGCGGGCTCACGGGATGACTGGCGCCGACCTGGCAAGCGTGGTCAACGAGGCCGCTCTGCTCGCGGCTCGCGCCCGCAAGAGCACAATCTCCCAGACCGATCTCGAGGTGGCCTCCAAGCGGATCATCGAGGCGCCGGAGCGCCAGCGCCGGCTGTCCATGCGCCAGCGCAGCGTCGGAAAACTTGCCGGAATGGACAAGCGAGTGACGTTCGCCGACGTGGCCGGCGTGGATGACGCGATCGAGGAGCTCGCCGAGGTGAAGGACTTCCTCGCCGAGCCTGAGCGTTTCGCCGCGCTCGGGGCAATCGCCCCCCGCGGGATCCTCCTCACCGGTCCGCCCGGCTGTGGAAAGACGATGCTTGCAAAGGCCGTCGCCGGCGAGGCCAACGCGGCCTTCCTCCAGGCCTCCGGCTCCGAATTCGTCGAGATCTGGGTAGGACAGGGGGCCTCGCGCGTACGCGACCTCTTCGCGGAGGCGAAGTCGATGGCCCCGAGCATCCTCTTCATCGACGAGATCGACTCGGTGGGGGCAAAGCGGGGAGGGCTCGGCGGAGGCGGTCGCGAATATCAGCAGACCATCAACCAGCTCCTGACCGAGCTCGACGGCTTCGAGCCCCGGTCCGGCGTGATCCTGATGGGGGCGACCAACCGTCCCGACATACTCGACCCGGCACTTCTGCGGCCCGGGCGGTTCGACCGCCAGGTCGAGATCACCCTGCCCGACCGCGCCGGCCGACGGGCCATTCTCGCCGTCCACTCGAAGGACAAGAGCTTTGCCGAGGGCGTGGATCTCGACGGTCTCGCCAGCGTGACCCAGGGCTTTTCCGGCGCCGACCTGGCAAACATCGTCAACGAGGCCGCCCTGCTCGCCGGCCGCGAGCGGTTGAGCGAGATCTCGACATCGGTGATGGACGAGGCGCTCGACCGCGTGATGATGGGGGTCGCGTCCCGAAGGCACGTCCTGAGCGAGGACGAGCGGCGAAGCCTCGCCTACCACGAGGCGGGACACGCGCTCGTGGGCCTTGCGCTGCCGGGGGTGACCGTTCCGCACAGGGTCAGCATCGTGCCCCGCGGGAGGGCGCTGGGCTTCGTGCTGGTTGCCGACGAGAACGAGCACGCAACACACTCGCGCACGAGGCTCATGAACCAGATGGCCATGGGCCTTGCCGGCCGCGCCGCCGAGAGGCTGGTCTTCAACGAGGTCGACTCGGCGGCCAGGGGCGATCTCCAGACCGTCAACGCCACAGCCAGGATGATGGTCTGCAAGTACGGCATGGGCGAGGCCACGGGCGGCGTGACCTTCGGTGATGATCGGTGGGGCGAGGAGGACCTGTCGAACTTCTCCGAGGAGGAGAAGCGGCTGATCTACGAAGAGGTCAAGCAGCTGGTGGATGAGGCGGAGGGCAAGGCGCGTCAGGTGATGGTCGAGTCCCGCGCCACTCTGGACCTGATCGCCGCGGAGCTCCTCAAGCGTGAAACGCTGTCGGCCGACGAGCTGAGGGAGCTCGCCGGCTTCAGTCGCGACACCGAGAGGTCACAGGGCAACGGCAGAATGAGCACGCCCGCCGCGCCTGCTGGATCTTCGGCGTAGCGGTCTTGGCGCGGAAGTCTATGTTTCGCGCACACACCAACCCGTTAAGCTTTCCGGTGCGATGAAACTTGCGATCGCAGGAAAGGGTGGGTCGGGCAAGACCTCGATCTCGGGGACGATGGCCCGCCTGTTCGCGCGCCGTGGCCACAACGTGCTGGCCATCGATGGCGACTCGAATCCCAACCTGGCTCTCACGCTCGGGGTGGATCCCGATCTGATGGATGCGGTGCCGACGCTGCCCAGTGACCTGTTGCGACGCAACGGTGGCGGCATCGAGCTCACCCGCCCCTTTGACGAGGTGGCTGCCACGCACTCGCTGGAGGCCCCGGACGGGGTGCGCCTACTGGTGATGGCGCTGCCCAAGTATGCCGGCACGGGCTGCCTCTGCAGCATGCACGCCGTCGTGAAGACCCTGATCGAAGCCGCTCCGACCGGCGAGCGCGAGGTCACGATCCTCGACACGGAGGCCTCGCCCGAGCAGTTCTCGCGCGGGACCACCGAGCACGCGGACGCGGTGCTCACGGTGGTGGAGCCCTATTACAAGTCGATGGAGACCGGGAGGCGCATGGCCGCGCTGGCCCTCGACCTCGGCATCGGCGACATCGCGCTCGTGGCCAACAAGGTGCGCGACGAGTTCGAGCTCGAGGCCGTGCGGGAGTTCGCGGAGTTGAACGATCTGCGCATCGCCGGGGTGGTCCCGTTCGACCCGACGATGCAGGACGCCGAACGCGCCCGCAGCTCGCCGTTCGACTTTGACGCCCACGCGCCCGCCGTGGCCGCGATCAACGAACTGATAGACGGAATTCTGGCCGGCGGTAAGGTGGCCGCCGGGAGCCTGGCCAACGGAAACGGAGGACAGCCATGAGCGAGCTCGAGGTGCTGAAGGTTCGTGAGGAAGTGCTTCAGGCGATGTACTGGATGCGGGCCGAGGGGCTCGCCGAGGAGCCCTCGGCGCGCGATCTGTCGAGCTTCCTGGCCGTGCCCGCGGACACGCTCGCCGGCTACATCGATCGTTTTGTCGCCGAAGGTCACCTGGAGCAGACCACCGCGGGCTTCCGGCTCACGGAGACCGGCACGGAGGCCGGCAAGCGGAGCTTTGCCGACGAGTTCTCCGATATGACCAACTCCGGCCATGGCGAATGCGGTGCGGACTGCACCTTCTGCAACAGCGACCCCAACGCCGCGAGGAGCTGCCTCGAGGAGCACAAGGCAGGAGAACATGCCCACCAGCACTGATGCCGCGCAGCCCGCGCTGCCCAAGAACTTTCTGCGGCCCTGCCTGCTCCTGCTCCTGCGTGAGGCGCCGGCGCACGGCTACGAACTGCTCGACCGGCTGCGCGCGTTCGGCTTCGAGGGCTCGGACCCCGGCGGCCTCTACCGTGCGCTGAGAAAGCTCGAGGGCGAAAAGCTCGTGGCCTCGGCGTGGCAGCGCTCGGGCGCAGGGCCCGACCGGCGCATCTACGAGCTCACGCGCGCCGGGCGCAAGGAGCTTCACCGCCGCGCCAAGGCGCTTGCGGAGACTCGCCAGACGCTGGCCTCCTTTCTCGGACGCTACGAGGAGTTCGTGGCGCTGGATGCCCCCCGCGATCGGGCGGGAGCGCGCGAACGAGTGGAGACGGCAGTCCGCTAGGTCGAAGAAGCCTCATCCAGCGAGGCCGAAGAAGCCGCATCCCGCGGCTGATCGCTCAGCGGCGCAGCGTCGCGGCGGTGTAGGCAATTCGCACCGGCTCGCACCAGATCACGACGGAGCGCAGCTTCTCGACGTTGAGCGAGCGCGGCAGCAGGTAGTTCTGGCTCCCCAGGGTGGACTTGAGAGGCGCGATCTCGACGTGCCGGCTGCGGACGGCCGCCTCGGTGCTCCTCGGCCGCTTTGCCTCGCTTAGCCACACGAAGAGGTCGGTGTTCGAGGACGTGTTGAGTTTCTCCATCCGGAGCGCCAGGCGGCCGCCCTCCAGCCGGTAGAGCGCCACCTTGCCGCGTCCCCGCCGTTCGATCTCGTAGAAGCGCCCGCGCGCGAGGACGCGCGCCTTGCGAGACCGCATCGCGCGCAGCGGAGGCTCGCGCAGAGGCGTGTCCACCTGCTGCTCGACCACCACCTGCCAACGGCCCGTCGCGTTCACCTTCAGCCGCTGAGCGCCGCTCTGGATCCACTCGGCCTTTCCCCTGCTCGGGCAGCGGCCGCCGGGCCGCGCGGGCGCCGAGCGCGGGCGGGGTGAGACCGAGAGTGAGAGCCGGCCCTTCGTGCAGCGCCAGCGCGCCCGCCACTGGATCGCCCGCTTTGAGATCTCTACCGTGCGCACCGAAGGCCTTGAGCCGCTGATAGTGGCGATCGGTTCCCACCGCGGAGCGGCCTTACCGCGGACCTTGGTGATCTGCGGATTGACCTTCTCGAACGGGTCATCGCCGCGATCGCCGCCGTCGTCGCTTGAGCCACAGCCCAGGAGCAACGTGAGCAGCCCGGGGGCGAGGAAGCCGACCGCGCGCGCCATCGCTCCGCGCCGTCGCCTCGGGCCGGCTGGACCAAGAGGCGCGCGCGAAGATGGGTACTCCGAACGTGGCTTCATCGGCCCGAAGCCTAGCCGCGACGGGTACGCAGGCGTTGGAAAAGCGCGAACGCGCCAACCGCGAGGGCGATGGCCAGCGCCACAAGCGACGCGATCCTGAGGATCTCCAGGGTAGAGCTCACGGAGTCCTCGTCTGTGGCCTCCCCCTCAGCGCCGGCCGCCCGCGCCGGCTTCGAGGCCCCTCCGGCGAGGAAGGAGCGCTTGTCGAGGATGCCCGCGCCCTTGACGTAGACCCAGCCGTCGTGAATCGCCGGGCGGTAGGCAAAGCTCCCCTCGGAGAAGAAGAGCGGGACCGCGGGAAGGTCCCTGGCCAGTAGCCTCAGCTCCGCGTCGACCGCCCTCCGGCGAGCTGCGCGGTCGGGCGCGAGCGCCACCCGCTCGGCGAGGGCGCCAAAGGCCTGGCTGCGATAGCCGGCGTAGTTGAGCGGAGAGCTGCGTGAGTCCGACCCGAACAGCCGCTGGAGGAAGTCCGGATCGTAGGACGCAAGCGCGGGGGTGCTGACAATTGCCGCATCGAAGCTGGGGCTCGACCCGTCCTCGCCGATCGCACGGCCGAGCTTGGCGGGTGAGAGCTCGACCAGCGTGGCCTTCGCCCCCCCACGCCGCAGGGCGAGGGCCACCTGCCGGCCGGCCTCTCGCCTCACGGGGTCGTTCTCCGGCGCCAGGACGCGTATCGCCGGCAGCCTGAGCTCCGACAGCGCTTCCCTCGCGGCCGTCAGATCGAAGCGGTGCAGGCGGGCGCGCGATGCCCACCGCGACGAAGGGTGAACGTAGCCCCGGTCGGCGGGCGTCCCGGGACCGACATTCTGGACGATGCGCTTCAGGTCGAGCGATCGGGCAACCGCCCTGCGGGCCTCCGGGCGGTCGAACGGGGTTCGCCTCACGTTGAAGAGCAGCGCGGTGCCAAAGTAGGAGGCGCCGTTGCTGACGTTGATGCCAAAGGATCTGCCAAGCCCCTTTGCCGCCTGTTCTGGGAGGCTCACGGGCAGCATGTCGACGTTCCGGCGCCGCAGGGCGCTGTAGGTGCGCGCCTCCTGCCGGATGATGGGCACCCTGATCCGGTCGACCGCCGGTCGGCCAAGGAAGTAGGCCCGGTTTGCCTGGAACCTGTAGCCGGTCCCCCTGCGAGCCTCAACGAGCCGGTAGGGCCCACTGCCGACCGCCGGTCCCGCCGGCAGGGCGCTCCCCGGAAGGCCCTGCCAGAGGTGGCGCGGGAGAATCGGCAGATCGGCGAGCGGCTGGTCGTCGAAGCCCAGCGAGGGGCGGCGGAGGTCGACCGTGACGGTCAGGCGGTCCGCCGCCCGTACCTGCGCCACGTCCGAGAGCTGGGGAGTGAAGCGGGGGTGGTAACGGCGAGCCACGTAGTCGAAGGTGAAGGCCACGTCGGCCGCGGTGAGAGGCCGCCCGTCGTGCCAGCGCACGCCATTCCGGAGCCGGATCGTCACGCGTTTTCCGCCTGCGCTCCGCTTCACCGAGCGCGCGAGCCAGGGTCTGGCCACGCCGCCCTCGTCCCGCCACAGCAACGTGTCGTACACGAGCGTGACCAGCGGGTAGCCGACCTCGAACGTGTAGGGCGTGAGAGTGCCGTCGTACTTCGGAAGCGGCAGCCGAACCAGCTTCGCCCGGGATTGCGCCACGGCAACGGGCAAGCAAAGGCAAGCCGCCCCCGACAGGGCCGCGAGCGCTGCAAGGGTAATCGAACGAGGCCTCATTCGGGAAAAGGGTAGGGCTCGGGAGCGCAACCTCGGCAGGATTACCGCGCGGCGCGCCGCTCTGCGCCAGGCTCCACCGCCAGGACTCGCAGCAGCAGCCAGAGCGAGAGTCCCGCGATGAATGGACCGAGCAGAGAGTGCAGGACCACGGCTCCCCACGGACTCTCGGGGCGCCCCCCCTCCAGCACGAGCGGAACGTGACTGGTGGTCTCCCACACCCCAGCCAACACGCAGATGGCGACGGCTATCGCGAGCAGAAGGCCGTCCTGGTTCAGCCGTCCCGCCCTCAGGAGGAGAAAGGAGAGCCCCGCGGCGAGGAACACGAGCAGTCCGGGAACCACGTGGTCGACGATCTCGACGGTCGAGGAGACATTGCCCAGCTCGACGCCGATGGCGCCGCCCAGGTAGGGGGGCGTGGTCGAGAGACCTCCGAGTATCGCCAGGAACGCGAGTGGGGGCACCATCCGCGGCAGTCTAGTGCGACCTGCCATGGGCTCCCGCCAGTCCATCGGGCGCGCCGGCGGTGCCGCCCCTGTAACCTTTCTGCACGATGAAGCTCGCAATCGCCGGCAAGGGCGGGTCCGGAAAGACGACGTTCTCGGGCACGATGGCGCGCCTGCTTGCAAGGCGCGGGCACCGCGTGATCGCGATCGATGGCGACTCCAACCCGAACCTGGCAGTCACGCTTGGCATTCCGCTCGCGAGGATGAGGGACATGCCGACTCTGCCCAACAACCTGTTGCGGCGCACGGACACCGGAGTCGAGCTCTCCAAGACGCTCGAAGAGGTATGCGACTCGCATTCGCTGGAGGGACCTGACGGCGTCACGCTGCTCGTGATGGCGAACCCCCAGCACGCGGGCACCGGCTGACTCTGCAGCATGCACGCTACGGTTCGTAGCGTGATCGAGATGGCCTCCGAAAGACAGGAGGACGTCTGCATCCTGGACACCGAGGCCTCGCCCGAGCACCTCTCGCGCGGCACCGCTCAGTACGCCGACGTGATGCTGGTCGTCGTCGAGCCCTACTTCAAGTCGCTGGAGACGGGGCGGCGGATGGCGGCGCTCGCCAAGGACCTCGGTCTGGAGCGGGTGGCGCTGATCGCGAACAAGATGCGCGAGGAGCGGGACCTCGAGGCCGTGCGTGAGTTCGCGCAGCGCAACGAGCTCGAGATCGGCGGCATCATCCCCCACGACGACTCGATGCAGGGGGCCGAGCGCGCGGGCAAGTCGCCGTTCGACTTCGCCCCGGACACCCCGGCGGTCCTCGCGATCGAGGAGGTGGCGCGACGGTTCGTGGAAGGCGCCAGCGGAGCGAGCCAAGGCAATGGCCTGGCCGGCAACGGCCACCGCTAGAGGCTCAAAGGAGTTCGGACGGGCTAGGCGTGCGCTTCGGCCGCGCGCACGGGAGCCGGAGTGAGCGCGGCGGCCACTATCACGAGGACGAAGGCGAAGCTCTGTACGACTATGCCGAGCGCGTCCCCGGGCATCGGATCACCGAAGACCACGATGCCCCCCGTGATTGCCGACACATTGGCCGCGGCGCTGGTGACGGCGATGACGGGGACCGCGGCGCCCGTCTGGAGGCCGCGGGCCGAGGCGTAGAAGGCGATCACCGATGCCAGGATGCACGTGAGGAGCCAGGGAGACAGAAGGCCGAACGCGCCCTCACTGCCCACGGTTCCGGTCAGGGCCTTGATCGCCACGTCGGACACGCCGAAGAGGATGCCTGCCGCCGCTCCGAGCAACACTCCGTGGTGGGCGTGCGGCGCACCGAACCGCGGTGAGAGCACCAGCAGCATGCCGATCGCCAGCAGCGAAGCCTCGAAGATGATCATGCCGACCACGGAGTAGCCCGAGTTGGGGTCCGCCCCGGCGGGCAGCGTGACCGCCAGCAGCGCGAGGCCGAGGGCGGTCAGCCCGACTCCGGCCCACTGCCGGGCGCCCACATCGAACCCGAACACGCGGTCGGCGAGGACGGTCAGAAAGACGAGGCCGCCCGAGATGACCGCCTGCACGAGCGAGAGCGGGGCCAGGGCGAGCGCGGCGACGTGCAGGGTGAACGCGCCGGCGGCCACCAGCATCCCGATCGCGAACCAGCGTGACCTCCAGAGGCCGATGGCGCTTCGAAGCGGCTTGCGGAAGTCCACATCCGGCGCCGCGCACGCCCCGCGGTGCTTCAGCAGGAAGCCCACGTTGGTCGTCAAGGCACAGAGGAGTGCCAGCAGGATGCCGATTTGTATGGTCATAGAAGAGAGGTGACTGATCTGGGTGCAGCTGGGCTGCCGTAAAGCGAGCTATCGGCTCCGGCGACGGTCCGCTTAACTACCAGCTGGAGGGTTGGCCAAGTCTCCTATACCCCGAGCGACGAACTTCCCCACCTTCGTGACAATTGCCTCCTACAAGCCGATCCTTTTCGTCGATGTCGACGGCGTGATCAGCCTGTTCGGTTTCGGCTCGTCGCAGCGAGACTTCCCCGGGCCGTTTCACTGGGTCGACGGGGTCGCCCACTGCATTCCCGATGCCCTGGGCGCGCGCCTGGAGCGGTTGGCCGAGCGGTTCGAGTTGGTCTGGGCGACCGGCTGGGAGGAGAAGGCCAACGAATACCTGCCCTTCATCCTCAAGCTGCCCTTCGACCGGCTACCCGTCCTGACCTTCGGCGGCCGCGCCGTCTTCGGGTCCTCGCACTGGAAGGTCGAGGCGATCGAGGAGTATGCCGGGTCCCGCCCGGCCGCCTGGATCGACGACAACATCGACCAGACCTGCGAGAAATGGGCCAAGCGTCGCGAGGCCCCCACCCTGCTGGTGCGCACGAAATCCAAGACGGGAATGACCGACGACCACGTCGAGCGCCTGCTCCGGTGGGCCGACGAGGTGGCGCAGGAAGCCGCACACGCGGCCGCCTGAGGCGGCGGCCTATTCCGCCTTATCGTCCTTCGGGGCGGGGAGGTCGGCCAGCTCGTCGCCGAACGCGGCCTCGCCGTTGCCGCCGCCACCCGTCCCGAAGCCGAAGCCCTCGAGCTCGCCGTCCTCGGTGAGGCCCAGCTCGGCCGCGAGGTCGCCCTCGTCGAGCAGGCCGATCTCATCGGGGGTATGCCGGCGAATCGCCTCCTTGGGCTCGATCTCGAGCCTGCGGTAGTGCTTCAAGCCGGTGGCCGCCGGGATCAGCTTGCCGATGATCACGTTCTCCTTCAGGCCGAGCAGCCTGTCGGTCTTCCCCTCGAGCGCGGCGTCGGTGAGCACCTTCGTCGTCTCCTGGAAGGAGGCCGCGGACAGGAAGGAGTCGGTGGCCAGCGAGGCCTTCGTGATCCCGAGGATGATCTCCGCGAACTCGGCCTGCTCCTTCTTCTTCTTCTTCAGGTCGGCATTCACCTTGGCCATGTCGTGGCGGTCGACGAACGCCCCCGGAAGCAGCGGCGAGTCGCCCTTCTGGTCCACGCGCACCTTCTTCATCATCTGCCTGACGATGATCTCGAGGTGCTTGTCCTGGATGTCCACGCCCTGGGACTTGTAGACCCTCTGTACCTCCTGAACCAGGTAGATCTCGGTCGCGGTGCGCCGCTCTGCCGGGGTCTCGCCGCCCAGGGCAAGCAGGTCGTGCGGGTAGACCGAGCCCTCGTTGAGCTTGTCGCCGCGCTTCAGCAGGTCGCCGTCCTTGACCAGGAGCTGGGTCTGCCGGGGCAGCTTCTCCTGATGCTCCTCGCCCGAGGCGTCGGTGATCGTGGCGGTGAGCGTCTTCTCGGTCCGCTCGATTGACACCTTGCCGGGAACCTTGGCGAGCTCGGCCAGGCCCTTTGGCTTGCGCGCCTCGAACAGCTCGACCACCCTGGGCAGGCCCTGGGTGATGTCGAGCCCGGCGACGCCACCCGTGTGGAACGTCCGCAGCGTGAGCTGGGTGCCCGGCTCGCCGATCGACTGGGCGGCGATGATGCCTACCGCGTCGCCGACCGCGACCAGCTTGCCGGTTGCAGGGGCGACGCCGTAGCAGTGCTGGCAGATGCCCGTCTCGGCCTCGCACTTGAGCACCGAGCGAACGGTGACCGTGGGACCGGCCTGCTCGTCTTTCAGGCCCTCCCTGATCCCGTCGACCACGACCTGGGTGATGAGCTTGTCCTTGGGCAGGAGCGATCGTCCGCCCTTGGCCTTGATCTCGGTGCCGGAGAAGCGGCCGAGCAGGTTGTCGTTCGGGCGGCCGTCCACGCCGAGCAGCGGCATCTCGATCGTCTCCTTGGTGCCGCAGTCCTCCTCACGCACGATCACGTCCTGGGCGACATCGACCAGTCGGCGGGTCAGGTAGCCCGAGTCGGCGGTACGCAGGGCGGTATCGGCGAGGCCCTTCCTGGCGCCGTGGGTGGAGATGAAGTACTCGAGCACCGTCAGGCCCTCCATGAAGTTGGCCTTGATCGGCCGCTCGATGATCTCGCCCTTCGGGTTGGCCATCAGGCCGCGCATGCCCGCGAGCTGGCGGATCTGCTTGAACGACCCGCGGGCGCCGGAGTTGGCCATCATGAAGATCGGGTTGAGCTCGTTCAGGTTGTCCTGCATCGCCTGCCCGACCTCGTCGGTCGCGGCGTTCCACTTCTCGACGACCGCCTCGTGGCGCTCCTCCTGGGAGATCAGGCCGGTGTCGTACTGGTCGAGGATCTCCCCGAC
>JBPCJI010000201.1:0-3533 GCA_051005475.1 Thermoleophilaceae bacterium | reverse complement strand
GTGCAGAACCTCGACCTGATGGACCTGGCCGGCTTCTGCCGCAACTGCCTCTCGCGCTGGTACCGGGACGCTGCCGCGGAGCGTGGGGTCGAGCTTTCGAAGGACGAGGCCCGGGAGATCGTCTACGGCATGCCCTACGAGGAGTGGAAGTCCCGCCACCAGACCGAGCGTCCCGATGCGTCGCGGTCGTGAGGTCGAGCAGCCGCAAGCCGGCAGGCGGCGCGTGACGCGCCGGCGGGCGATGGTCGCCGGGCCGGCCGCGGTGGTGCTCGCGGCGGCCGGCATCGCTCTCGCCCTGAGCGGTGGAGGGGAAGCAACCCCCGCCGGCGCCGAGCGGTCGAAGGACCTCGTGCTCACCCCCGACGCGGTCGACCGCGACGCCGCTCGCGCCGAGGTCACCCGCGACCCGCGGTCCCATCCCAGGCTGGTCGAGCTGCGCGGCGCGGGCGCCAAGCGCAAGTTCAGCCGCGAGCGGGGCCGCGAGGACTCCGTCAGCCCCGGCGCGCCATCCGATCAGTCCGTGAAGGCCGACGTGCGGCAGGCGCGTGCCGAGCTTTCGAAGTTCAGGCGGTTCCTCGGCACCACGGCTTTCCTCCAGACCGGACCGCGGGCGAGGGTGCTGCCGGACGGAACCGCGGTGGCGCCCGATGATGCTCCCGAGCCGGTGAAGAAGGTCATCCAGGCGGCCAACGCGATCGCCAAGTTCCCCTATAAGTGGGGGGGCGGCCATGGCGCGTGGCGCGACGACGGCTACGACTGCTCGGGGTCGGTTTCGTTCGCCCTGGCGGGGGCGGGACTGCTGCGCTCACCGCTGGCCTCCGGTGGCTTCGCCGATTGGGGTGCTGCCGGGCCCGGCGATTGGATCACGATCTACACGAACCCCGGGCACATGTTCATGGTGGTCGCGGGCCTGCGCTTCGACACCAGCGGCCGCGGCCGCGCGGGCACCCGCTGGCAGGAAGGGGTGCGCCCCACCGGCAGCTACATCGTGCGCCACCAGTCCGGCCTCTGACACAAGATTTCGGTCACACGCGGGGGAAACGCGTGTCAACTGCTAACTTCGTCCAAGCGTGGACGACCAGCCCACACGAAGGCTCGATCCGGCGCGCGGGCGGCCCGACCCCGACGACGACTCCGTCTACCTGCGCCGTCGGCTCGTCGCAGTTCTCGCGGCCGCCGTGCTCCTCATCGTCGTGATCGCCCTCGTGGCCGGTGGAGGAGACGACGAGAAGACCAGTACGCCGGCCGACGTGGGCGTGCCCACGGCGCCGGACAACCTCGGCAGCGACAGCACCGAGACCGACACGACCAGCGACGAGACGCAGACCGAGACCACGCCGACACCGGTGAGCCCCCCAGCGGGCGGCGGCACGGCCGGCGGCGGCACCTCCGGCGGGGCCACCGGCGGTGCCGGCGGGGGGACGGGTGCGCCTACCCAGCCGCCGCCACAGCGGGCACCCGCACCTCCGCCTCCGGCATCCGGTGGTGGCGGGGCGGTCGCCCCGCCGGCGGGCGACGGCCGGTAGCACCACCCCCCGGTCGCACGACCACCCGCCGGAGCACCGCCTCCCTACTGGTCGTTCGGCGAGGGCCCCCTGCGCTGGCGCTTGAGGTCGGCCCGCCGGCGCTTGGTGCCGAGCCGTTTCTCGCGCGAGGCACGTGTCGGCCGGGTCCGCCGACGTGGCCGCTGCACGGCCAGCGCGATAGCCAGGCGCCCCTTCAGGCGCTCCAGCGCCAGCACGCGGTTGCGGGCCTGGCTGCGGGTGTCCTGGGCCACTGCCGTCAGCCTCGGCCCGACGCGGGCGCAGGCGCGCCGGCGCTGGTCCTCGGTCAGCGAAGGGGACCCGGCAACGTCGAAGATCGCCTCCACCCGAGAGGAGGTCACGTTGGCGTGCTGTCCGCCAGGGCCCGAGGAGCGGCTCACGCGAAACTCGATCTCCGCGAGCGGGATCGCGACATCGCGGTTGATGCGAACCGGATCCTCCACTCCCTGAAAATAGCCCCTCGGCTCCGCGAGCGGCCACTCGCGCGGTGGAGGGCGAGGCGGCGCCGCGCGGCCGGTGTGACACTGGGGCCGTGCGCGTCGCCGTCGTTGGTCACCTGGAGTGGATCGAGTTCGCGCGGGTCGAGCGGGTGCCGGCCCCCGGCGAGATCGTCCGCGCGCTCGAGAGCTGGCAGGAGCCCGGTGGCGGTGGAGCGGTCACGGCCGTGCAGCTCGCACGGCTGGCGGGCGATGCCGTGTTCTTCACGGCACTGGGAGATGACCCTCTCGGGCACCGAGCGCACGAGGAGCTGAGCGCATTAGGCGTGCGGGTCGAGGCGGCGTGGCGAGCGGAGCCCCAGCGCCGCGGGTTCGTCTTCGTGGACTCCGCCGGAGAGCGCACGATCACGGTGATCGGCGCAAGGCTGGGACCCAGCGGTCACGATGCGCTTCCGTGGGAGGAGCTCTCCGAGGTGGACGCCGTGTACTTCACCGCCGGCGACGGCGCCGCCGCGCTGGCGGCCCGCACCGCCCGAAAGATGGTGGCCACCGTTCGCGCGCTCGAGCCGCTCGCCGAGGCCGGGGTGGAGCTCGACGCCCTCGTGGCCAGCGGCAACGACGCCGGTGAGCGCTACGAGCGGGGCGACCTGGAGCCCGAGCCCCGGCTCGTGGTCCGCACCGCGGGGGCCGCAGGAGGCGGATGGGAGCGCCCGGACGGTGAGACCGGCAGCTACCTCACCACGCCGCTGACGGCGCCGGTCTCAGACGCCTACGGCTGTGGCGACTCATTCGCGGGCGGGCTCACCTTCGGGTTGGGGGGCGGCATGCCGGTGGGCCAGGCGCTCGAGCTCGCCGCGCGCTGCGGTGCGGCGTGCCTGACCGGACGCGGCCCCTATTCCGCCCAGTTGACGGGAGCCGATCTGTAGCCGGAGCGCCGCTCGCGTCAGTGGTCGGCCACGGAGCCGTCGTCCGGCTCGAGTGGCAGGCCCCGCGCGGCCCATGCCAGCAGGCCGCCGGTCATGTTGAACGCCTGGAACCCGCTCGCTCTGAACGCCTGGGTGGCCACAGCGGAGCGTCCCCCCGAGCGGCAGTAGAAGACCGTCGAGCGCTCGGTGTCGAAGGAGCCGATCGCTTCGGTGAGCCTGGCGAGCTCCACGTGGCGTGCGCCGGCGATGCGGCCCGCCTCGTGCTCGTAGGGCTCCCGGATGTCCACGAGGTCTATCTCCCCCCGCGCGTGGAGCGCGGCCACCTCCTCAGGCGTCACGTCCTGCTGCAGGTCGGCGAGCGGAGTCACGTCGCTCGGCCTTCGACTAGAGCTCCTTGACCGCGGCGAGCACCTCGCCGACCGATTCCTTCGCGTCGCCGAACAGGAGCTCCGTGTTCTCGTTGTAGAAGAGCGGATTGTCGATCCCGGCGAAGCCGGGACTCATGGAGCGCTTCAGCACGACCACGGCCTCCGACTTGTCCACGTCGAGGATCGGCATCCCGTAGATCGGGCTGCCCTCGTCCTCCCGCGCAGCCGGGTTCGTCACGTCGTTGGCGCCGATCACGA
>JBPCJI010000200.1:0-3159 GCA_051005475.1 Thermoleophilaceae bacterium | reverse complement strand
CGCTCGGAGGAGGTGGTGCGCGACATCTCAAACGCCAAGCAGGAGATCATCAACTTCCGCAAGATCATCCGCCCCCAGCGCCCGGTGCTGCGCGACCTCGAGCGCACCAAGCAGCGCTACCTCGCGGCGGAGATGGACGTCTACTTCGACGACATCGTGGACGCCTCGGAGCGCATCTGGGACATGCTGGAGAACTACAAGGAAGTGGTCGAGGCGCTCGAGGACACCAACGAGTCGGTGCTCTCCCACCGCGTGAACGACGTTTTGCGGGTGCTCACCGCGTTCAACCTCGTGATCCTGCCGCTCACGCTGATCGGCACGATCTTCGGCATGAACGTGGCCGTACCCGGCGAGGGCAGCATCACCGCCTTCTGGCTGATCATGGCGGGGATGGTGGCGGTGCTCGTCTCGCTCCTGATGTTCTTCCGCCGCCGTGGCTGGCTGTAGGGCCGCCGTGGCTGGCTGGGGGCACGGGCCGACGCCGCCTTGACGCCGGCGCCCCCAGACGTCTCCGTCGTCATCCCCTGCCACGCCGCGGCCCGGACGGTGGCCCCCCTGCTCGAGGCGCTGCAGAGGCAGACCCTCGAGCAGACGCGGTTCGAGGTCATCGTGGTGGATCCCGCGGCCGATGGCACCCACCGCGTGCTGCAGGAGCTGGCCGCAGGATGGAGCGGGCCCGCGCTGCGGATCGTGCGCGGTCCGCTGCATGACGGGCCGGCCGCCAAGCGCAACCTCGGCGCCTCGCTCGCCCGCGGGCGGGTGCTGGCATTCACCGACTCGGACTGCGTTCCCGAGCCAGCCTGGCTCGAGGCCGGGCTGGCCGCCGTGGAGCGCGGGTCGGAGCTGGTGCAGGGTGCGGTGATCCCTCCCGCCGACGCGGCACATCATCCGCTGTCCCACCGGATTCACGTGATGTCCGACGTGGGCCTCCACGAGACCTCGAACATGTTCTATGTGCGCGGTCTCTTCGAGCAGCTGGGCGGGTTCACGACGCGCTACTTCCGGCGCTTCGGGGCACCGTTCGGCGAGGACGCCGAGCTGGGGTGGCGCGCGCGGCGCTCCGGGGCGCGGTACAGCTTCGAGCTCGAGGCGGTGGTGCAACACCCCGTCGGTGCGCCCAGTCTGCGTGGACACCTGCGCGAGCAGTGGCTCGCCCGCGCCTTCCCCCAGCTCGTCCGCGACGTCCCCGAGCTGCGCGAGGCGCTGCTCTACAGGCGCTGGTTTCTCACCCCGCGCAGCGCCGCGGCGCTGGCCGCGGCGCTCGGCGGCGTGGCGGCGCTCGGCGGCGCGAGGGCGAGGCGGGCGCTGCTCGTCGGCGCGCTGACTGCGCTGCCATACGGCCGCCTGCTCGCTGTCGATTTGCGGCGCGCCGGGACGCAGCAGCCACGAGAGCTCGCCGGCCTCCTCGCCGCGAACGCCGTTTCCGATCTCGCGCTGTTGATGGCGCTCGCGTGGGGCAGCGTGCGGAGCCGGTGCGTGGTGATCTGACGCCTATTCGACAGGCAGGGATCCTGAAACGCAGGCTGCCGCCTCCCGCCCCAGCCGCACCGCGTAGTTGGTCCCGCGGTCCTCGGGGTAGACCTGTGTCGTGTTGGCCAGCACCAGCCCCGGCACGCCGGTCTCCAGCGCAGGGATCCGGCGGTGGTAGCCGACCGTCACGATCGGCTGCGCTGAGGGCTCGCAGAACAGCCACCGTTCCCTGACCCAGTCCCTCGAGAAGGAGGGGTTCACCTTGCGCAGCCCGGGCTCGTAGTGGTCGAGCAGCTCGTCGGGCGAGAGGGAGAGCAGCGGGTCGCCCTGGGCGGTGTAGTTGGCCACGTATAGGAAGCGCCGGCCGCCGTAGTGCTCGGGCTCCACGAGGTTGGTCTGCTCGATCAGGCCGACGAACGGCAGCTCGCGATCGCCCACGTTGGTCCAGTAGAAGGGCGAGAAGGGCCGGTCGAGCTCGAGCAGGAGGCAAAGCGCGGCGTGGTACTCGATCGAGTGGAGTCGCTCGAGATAGGGCTTTCCGACCGCATCGCCCAGCGCGGGGTCGAGCAGCTGCTCGAACACGTCATTTGGCACCGTGGCGAGCACGGCGTCGAAGTGCTCCGGCTCTCCGGCAGGCGAGAACGCGCGGGGGTCGTGGCCGTGGCGAAAGGAGCCCGGCGTTCCCGCGGAGACGTGAAACCCCCCGTCGGGCGCGAGGGCGATCCCGGCGGCGGGGCGGTCGATCGACACCCTCCCCCCTCTCCCCTCGATCGCCTTCACCAGCCCGCGATAGAGCGGCTCGAAGGTGCCACGCGGATATCCGAGCACCTCTCCGCGGGCCTCCTGGCCCTTCACCTGGCGACGCAGGGTGAGCTTGCTCCACAGCCACGCCATCGAGATCTCCTCGGCGCGGTCACCGAACTTCCCGCGCAGCAGCGGTCCCCACATCGAGTCCCACCCGCTGGAGCCCACCCAGCGCAGGATCCACTCCTTGGCCGTGACGTCCTCGAAAGGCTCCACGTCGGGGTGACGGCGCTGGAGGTTCAGGACCGCGAGACCGAGTCGCACGCGCGAGAGCGGGGTCATCGGCGAGAACCGCAGGAGGTCCAGGGGCGTCGTGAACGGGTGGCTCGCGCCGTTGGCAAAGAACGCGACGCTCGAGGGGCGCCACTCGATCCCGTCCGGCATCCCGAGCTCGCGGTAGAGGCCGGCGATGTGGCGGTCGCTCGTGAAGAGGTGGTGGTAGTAGCGCTCGAGCAGCACGCCCCCGCCCACGTCCAGCGTGGCCGCCTGTCCGCCGAGCCCCGGCCACCGCTCGTAGACCTCGCACCGCGTGCCCGCCTTCGCCAGCTCGTGGGCGGCGCTGAGGCCCGCCACCCCCGCACCGATGACGGCCACCCGCGCGCCCACGGGCCGCTCCCGCTCACGGGTGGCTGCGGGCTCATCTGCCGCTCCCGCTCACGGGCCGTCGCGCCGCGCCACGACCGCCATTCGGTCGCGGAAGTCCGGCCACACCAGGCGGTCTGCCACCCGGAGGCGCTCGGCCACCGCGACCGCGCCCGTGGCCACGGGCTCGGAGTAGCCGGCCAGCCGCTCCAGGTAGTAGCGCACGGTGAAGGCCTTAGGCGCGGTGCCCATCCACTCGACCGTGAAGCCGTGCGCGGCGAGCAGCCGCGCGAGGCTGGCGCG
>JBPCJI010000199.1:0-7841 GCA_051005475.1 Thermoleophilaceae bacterium | reverse complement strand
CACCAGCCCAGAAGCGGTCGAAACGGTCACCGGTCGCCGCTCCCCGTCGAAACGGTCACCGGTCGCCGTAGGGCAAGGGGCGCCGGGGGTCCGGGGGCGGGAGCCCCCGGTCTACCTCACTTGAGGAAGCCCTCGTAGTTGCGCATCATGAGCTGCGCCTCGAGCTGCTTCATTGTGTCGAGGGCCACCCCCACGACGATCAGGATCGAGGTGCCGCCGAAGAATACGTTGGCGCTCGTCTGGTTGAGGATGATCGTCGGCAGGGCAGCGACGGCCGCGAGGTAGAGCGCACCCGGGAACGTAAGCCGGGCAAGGATGCGATCCAGATACTCGGCCGTTGGCCGGCCGGGTCTCACCCCCGGTATGAACCCGCCGTATTTCTTCAGGTTGTCCGCCTGCTCGACGGGGTTGAAGGTGACCGCGGTGTAGAAGTAGGTGAAGAGGATGATGAACAGCGACTCGCCGACGATGTAGGCCCCCCCGTTGGGGCTGAAGAAGGCCGAGAAGTCTCGTGCCCAGCTCGCCTGGGAGAGCTCGCCGATCGTGGGCGGGAAGGCCATCAGGGAGGCCGCGAAGATCACCGGGATCACCCCGGCCATGTTCACGCGCAGCGGCAGGTAGGTCGAGCCGCCGCCTGACATCCGCCGGCCCACGACGCGCTTGGCGTACTGCACCGGGATCCGGCGCTGCCCCTCCTGCATGAAGACGATGAAGACGATCACCGCGAGGCAGATGAACGGCATCATCACGATGAACACCTGGTCTGGGCTCTGCCACCAGCTGCTGATCCCGCCCGGGAGGCCGGCGACGATGCTCGCGAAGATCATCAGCGAGATGCCGTTCCCGATCCCGCGCTGGGTGATCAGCTCTCCGAACCACATCAGCAGCACACAGCCGGCGGTGAGGGTGGTCACGATCACGAAGACGCGACCGAAGGTGAAGTTGTCGACCACCTCCGTCCCGCCTGAGGAGAAGGTGCGAAAGAGAAAGACGTAGCCGATCGACTGGCCAAAGGCCAGCCCCACGGTCAGGTAGCGGGTGTACTGCGTGATCTTCTGCTGTCCGACCTCACCCTCCTTGCGGAGCTTCTCGAGCTGAGGAACGACCACCGTCATCAGCTGCAGGATGATTGAGGCGGTGATGTAGGGCATGATGCCCAGCGCGAAGATCGCAAAGCGCTGCAGGCTCCCGCCCGAGAACAGGTTGAGGAAGCCGAGGACGTTCGAGCCCGTGAAGTTCTCCGCGATGCTCTCGACCGCGTCCACGTTGATGCCCGGGGCGGGGATGTAGGCCCCCACCCTGTAGAGCATGAGCATCGCCGCCGTGAACGCCAGCTTCTTCCGGATCTCGGGTACCCGGAAGGAGTTGAGGAAGGTCTGGAGCATCGGCTAGGAGTCGAGCACGTGGACGCTGCCGCCGGCGGCCTCGATCCTGTCGCGCGCCGTGGCCGAGAAGCCGTGGGCGTGGACCGTGAGGGCCTTCGTGATCTCCCCCTGGCCGAGGACCTTGACCGGGATCCCGGGGCGGGTGGCGAGTCCCGCCGCCTTGAGCGAGTCCGGTGTGACCTCGGCCCCCTTGTCGAAGCGCCCCTCGAGGTCCTTCAGGTTCACCGGCTGGGTGTGCGTGCGGAACTTCTCGAACGGCATCGACTTCTTCATGTGCGGGCCGCGCAGCTTTCGCATCCGCACCTGGATCGGGTTCTGCCCGCCCTCGAAGCCTGCCCGGTCCTTCGCCCCCGCGCGCGAGCCGGCACCCTTCTGGCCGCGGCCGGAGGTCTTTCCGAAGCCTGAGCCCTCACCCCGCCCGACGCGCTTGCGGCGATGGGTCGAGCCCTTGGCGGGCTTCAGATTGTGAAGGCCTATCACGCGATCCTCAGGCATCCTTGACCTCCACGAGGTGGTGCACGGAGTAGATGAGCCCCCGCACGACGTCGTCATCGGGACGCTCGACCTGCCTCCCGATCCGGCCCAGGCCCAGTGTGCGCAGGGAGGCGCGCTGCCTCTTCGAGGCGCCATTGGGCGACTTGACCTGCTTGATGGCCAGCGCGGCCATCAGCCGCTCTCGGCTTCCGCTTCTGGTGACGCCACCGCGGCCGGCACCGGCTCGGCTGCGGGAACCTCGGCGCCGTCGACGCCCGCGGGCTTGCCGCCCGAGCCGTCGATGCCAAGCACCTGGGAGATGCTCAGGCCGCGCAGCTTCGCCACGTCCTCCGGACGGCGCAGGCCTTGCAGGCCCGCCATCGTCGCCTTGACCAGGTTGATCGGGTTCTGGCTACCGAGCGACTTCGACAGCACGTCGTGGATGCCGGCCAACTCGAGCACGGCCCGGACCCCGCCACCGGCGATCACGCCGGTGCCTGGCGAGGCCGGCTTGAGCAGAACCCGCGAGGCTGAATGGACGCCGGTGATCTGGTGGGTGATCGTGGAGCCGTGCATCGGCACGTCGAGGAGGTCGCGGCGGGCACGCTCGACGCCCTTCTGGATCGCCATGGGCACCTCGTTGGCCTTGCCGTAGCCCACACCGACCTTCGACTTCTCGTCACCCACGACCACGAGGGCCGTGAACGAGAAACGCCGGCCACCCTTGACGACCTTTGCCACGCGGTTGATCTCGACCACGCGCTCCTGAAGATCGCTGTCGCGGCCGCGGCCACCCTGGTTTCTGTTGCTCTCTCTGGCCATTTTCCGTCCCGTCGAGGGTAGCTAGAACTCGAGCCCGGCCTCCCGGGCTCCTTCCGCGAGCGCCTTCACGCGGCCGTGGTACCGATATCCGCCGCGGTCGAATACGCATCGCCCCACCCCGGCAGCCCTGCCCCGCTCGGCGATCGCCGCTCCGGCGCGCGCCGCCTGCTCCATGGAGCCGAGGTCGCGCAGCGCCGGCTCGGTCCAGCTGACCGCTGCAACCGTGTGCCCTCGATCGTCGTCGATCAACTGGGCGACCATCCCCCGGTTGGACCTGAACACGGCGAGCCTCGGGCGCTCGGCGCTGCCCCGCACCTTGGCCCGCACCCGCCGCCGGCGCCGCATGCGTGTCTGCGGCTTCGTCTTGAGGCTCATGCCCGCTTGCCGACCTTCCTGGCCACGTACTCGTCCTTGTAACGGATGCCCTTGCCTTTGTAGGGCTCTGGCGGGCGCTTCTTGCGGATCTGTGCGGCGATCTCGCCAACCGCCTGCTTGGAGATTCCGCGGACCACGACCTCGGTCGGCACCGGAACCTCGAACTCGATCCCCTCGGGGGCCTCGACCGGGACCGAATGCGAGTAGCCCAGCGCCAGTTCGAGGTTCTTCCCCTTGAGCTGGGCACGGTAGCCCACACCCTGGATCTCGAGCCGCTTCTCGAAGCCCTCGGTCACACCCTGGACCATGTTGGCGATCAAGCTGCGCGTGAGCCCGTGGAGAGCGCGATGCTCGCCGCGATCGGAGGGCCGGCTGACCACGAGCTGGCCGTTCTGCTGCTCGACGCTCAGGTCCCGCGCGATGCGCTCGGAGAGCCGGCCCTTCGGGCCCTCGACGCGCACGGCCTCGGGCTCGACCTGGACGGTCACGCCCTCGGGCAGGGCGATCGGCTGCTTTCCGATACGGCTCATCGGTTACCAGACCTTCGCCACGAGCTCGCCGCCAACGCCGGCGCGGCGTGCGTCGTGTCCGGTCATCACGCCCTTGGACGTCGAGACGATGGTGGTTCCCATCCCACCCTGGACCTTGGGAACCTTCCCGGCGCCGACATACTCGCGGCGACCAGGCGTGGACACCCTCTTCATCCCCGCGATCACGGGCTTGCGGTCCTCGGTGTACTTGAGCGTCACCCGCAACGCCCGGCCAACACGGGCGGGCTCCACCGAGCAGCTCTCGACGTAGCCCTGCTCGACGAGTATGCGCGCCAGCTCGGCCTTGAAGGTGGAATGCGGCATGACGGCGGCATCGTGATCTGCCTGGAGGGCATTGCGGATACGCGTCAGGAAGTCGGCTATCGGGTCGGTCTGGCTCATGCCTACCAGCTGCTCTTCGTCAGGCCGGGGATGTCGCCCTCGTGGGCATGGTCACGGAGGCAGATGCGACAGAGGCCGAACTTGCGCATGTACGCGCGCGGCCTGCCGCACTTGCGACACCGGTTGTAGGCGCGGGTCTTGTACTTGGCGGGGCGCGCCTGGCGCACCCTCTGTGAGGTCTTTGCCATCTACTCGCTTCCCTTCGGGTCTTGCGCCTCGGAGTCGCCCGACTCGCCTTCTTCGGGCTCCTCGGGCTTGGCATAGGCGTCGGGGTTCTCCTCCTTGAGCTGTTCAAGCGCGGCCTGCTCGGCCTCCGCCTTGAGGCGGGCCTCCTCAAGCCGGCGCTCCTCCTCGGCCTCGTCCCGCTCCTCCGGTTGGCCTGGCCGTCCGGCTTCCTGGAAGGGCATCCCCATCTCGAGCAGCAGTGCGAAGCCTTCCTCGTCGCTCGCCGCGCTCGTGGTGATGGTGACGTCGAGACCACGCACCTGGTCGATGGCGTCGTAGTCGATCTCGGGGAAGATGACCTGCTCGCGGATGCCCAGGGTCCAATTCCCGCGTCCGTCGAACGAGCGCGGGTTCAGGCCGCGAAAGTCCCGGATGCGCGGAATGGCAATCGACATCAGCCGGTCGAGGAACTCGTACATCCGCACGCCACGCAGCGTGACCGAGAGCCCCACGGGCATGCCGTCGCGGAGCTTGAAGTTGGCGATCGACTTGCGCGCCAGCCGGACGTTGGGCTGCTGGCCTGCGATCGTGGCAAGCTGCTCCCGGGCGGCATCGAGCATCTTCGAGTCCTGCTTGGCCTCGCCCACCCCCATGTTGAGCGTGACCTTGTCGACCTTCGGCACCTGCATCGGGTTCGAGTATCCGAAGCGCCTCTGCAGCGCGGCGCGGATCTCGCCGTCATAGCGCTGCTTGAGCCGGGGCGGCTGAGCGGTGGTCGCGACCATCTAGTCCAGCTCCTTCCCGGACTTCTTTGCCACGCGCACGCGCCGGCCACCGTCGCGCTTTATCGCCACCCGGGTCGGGGCGCCGGACTCCGGGTCGAGCAGCTGCACGTTGGACACGTGGATCGGGCCCTCGACCTCGATCACGCCACCGATCTCCTGAGCTCGCTGGGTGTCGCGCAGGGTCCGCGGGCGCTGGTGGCGCTTCTGGATGCTGAGCCCTTCCACGTACACACGCAAGCGGCCGGGCTCGGTGCGAAGCACGCGGCCGGTCTTGCCGCGGTCCTTGCCGGAAATGACCTTGACCATGTCGTCCTTGCGGATCTTCATGCGTTACTCCGGGATGGGGCCGGTACCGATTCCGAACGGTTCGCGTGGTCTTCCATCAGAGAACCTCGGGAGCGAGCGAGACGATCTTCATAAAGTTGCGGTCGCGCAGCTCGCGCGCGACAGGGCCGAAGATGCGAGTCCCGCGCGGGTTGTTGGCCTGGTCGATCAGCACGGCCGCGTTCTCGTCGAACGCGATGTAGGTACCGTCCTCACGCCCGAACTCCTTGCGAGTGCGGACCACGACCGCCTTCACCACCTCGCCCTTGCTGACCGAGCCGCGGGGGATCGCCTGCTTGACGGTTGCGGTTATCACGTCACCCACGCCGGCGTAGACGCGCTGCGAGCCGCCGGTCACGCGGATGCAGAGGATCTCGCGGGCGCCCGTGTTGTCAGCCACCCTGAGACGTGTCTCCTGCTGGATCATCTATCTGGCCTTCTCGAGGATCTCGACCAGGCGCCAGCGCTTTGTGGCGCTCAGGGGACGGCTCTCGACCACCCTCACGGTGTCGCCCTCGCCCGCCTCGTTGCGCTCGTCGTGGGCGTGGATCTTGGTACTCGTGCGAACGATCTTTCCGTAGGTGCGATGCTGGCGGGCGAGATCGATCTGAACGGTGATCGTCTTCTCGGCCTTGTCGGAGACCACGATGCCCTGTCGAAACCGCGGGCTCCCGGTGCCACGCCGCTCAGCGGCGGGCGTACCCTCGCGGGGGCCCCCGGCGCGGCGCTTCTCCCGACTCTTGGCCCGCCACCGGCGGCGCTCTGCCGCGTTGGCGGTGCGGCGCGCAGCGCGCTCGGCGAGGCGATCCTCCAGCGAACGGGGGGCGCGCGCCTCGCCGGAACGGGCCGATCGCGAGCGCTGCCGGCGGTCCTTGGGCGAGAGCACGACCTCGGGGTCAGAGTCGCCGGCCGCGGGGGCGCCCTCGGGCTGCTCCTCCGCGGCATCGGGGGCCGGGCTCTCGGTCACGTCTTCTTTCTCTTCTTCAGTCATTCACCCTGCTTCCTCAGCTCAGCCTCGACGTCAAGCCCCCGCTGCCGAGCGATCGTGAGACCACGCGCCAGATCTCTCTTGGCGCCGCTCATGGCCCCGGTGTTTTCGAGCTGCCCGGTCGCGTGCTGGAAGCGCAGGTTGAACAGCTCCTGGCGCGACCGATCTACGAATTCGACCAGCTGCGGGTCGTCAAGATTATGGACCTCCACGGCTTTCACTGCTGTCCGGCCCCTTCTCGCATCACGAACTTGGTCTTCACCGGGAGCTTGTGACCGGCGAGGCGCATGGCCTCCCGGGCCAGCGACTCGTCCACTCCGGATAGCTCGAAGACCACCCGACCGGGCTTGACCACGGCCACCCAACCCTCGGGTGAGCCCTTGCCGGAGCCCATGCGGGTCTCGGCCGGCTTCTGAGTGACCGGCTTGTCCGGAAAGATGTTGATCCACACCTTGCCGCCGCGCTTGATCTTGCGCGTCATGGCGATGCGGGCAGCCTCAATCTGGCGGTTGGTGATCCACCCGCGCTCGATGGCCTTCAGCCCGTACTCCCCGAACTCGACCCGGGTGCCACCCCTCGACAGCCCCGGCATGCGGCCGCGATGCTGCTTGCGGTGCTTGACTCGCTTGGGTGCCAGCATCAGCCTGTGCCCCCTTGTGGGGTGCGACCCTTCCCTCCGCGTGGGCCCGCGCCGCCACGTCCGCCGCCACCGGCGCCTCGCCGTCCACCGGGACCGCCCTGCCCGCCGGGACCACCGCCCCTGCCGGCGCTCGCGTGCTGGGGCGCCTCGAGCTCGGTCAGGTCCTGGGCGAAGCCCTTGGGCATGATCTCGCCTTTGTTGATCCACACCTTTACGCCGATCCGACCGAAGGTCGTCTTCGCCTCGAAGAAGCCGTAGTCGATGTCGGCACGGATGGTGTGCAGCGGTACGCGCCCGTCGGAGTAGCCCTCGGTGCGCGCCATCTCGGCCCCGCCCAGACGGCCGGAGACCTGCACCTTCACGCCCTTGGCGCCGGAGCGCATGGCGGAGGTGAGCGAGCGTTTCATCGCACGGCGGAATGCCACCCGGTTCACGAGCTGCTCTGCGATCGACTGGGCCACCAGCTTGGCGTCCAGCTCGGGCCGCTTGATCTCGAGGATGTTCACCTTCACGGCCTTGTTGGTCATCTTGTGGAGCTCCTTGCGAAGAGCGTCCACCTCGCTCCCGGACTTGCCGATGACGATGCCCGGACGAGCGGTGTGGATGTTGACCTCGACCTCGCTCTTGTTCTTGCGGATGGTGATGTCCGAGAGGCCGGCGTGCGCGAGCTTCTTGTCTATGTGCTCGCGAATGTGGATGTCCTCGAGCAGGTAGTCCGAGAACTCCTTCTCGGAGAACCAGGTGGACTTCCAGTCGTGGATGTAGCCGACCCGCATCGACTCGGGATGGACCTTCTGACCCATTACGCAGCCCTCCGAGAGCAATGCGAAGGATTCGGCATCCCTGCCGAATCCTTTCCGGGATGAACTTTTTGACCCACCGCTACCTCTTCTCCTCGGTTGTCAACGTGATCGTCATGTGGCTGGTGCGCTTGTGGATCGGCGTCGCGCG
>JBPCJI010000198.1:0-7702 GCA_051005475.1 Thermoleophilaceae bacterium | reverse complement strand
TGCCGCTGGTGGAGGGGGAGGAGCCCTCTGCGCTCGAGCGGGTGCTCGTGGCGGCGGACTCCGGCAACGGCGTGAGCTCCCCGCTCGACTACCGCCGCTACCTCTTCATCAACGCGGACCTGTCGGTGGCGGTGTGTCGCCTGCCGGACGGGGAGTGGGTGTGTCTGGACTCCGTGACCTATGCCGAGCCCGACGGGGTCGGGCTCTCCGACACGGCGCTCTTCGACGAGCGTGGGCTCCTCGGGCGCGCCACCCAGAGCCTGCTCGTGCGCAGGCGTTGAGGCCGATAGGGGTGCGTCAGAGTCGCCGGTGGACCGCCTACGCGGCGGAGTTCAGGGCAGCGATCTCTCGCTCGCCCGCAAGGCGTCTGAGCGCCTGGGATTCGAGCGTGCGCACGCGCTCCGAAGAGATGCCGAGCCGACGGCCGGCCTCCCGCAGGGGCGTGGGGTCGTCGCTCTCCAATCCGAAGCGCAGCTCGATGACGTTCCGCTCGCGTTCCGGCAGCCGGGCGAGCGCGCTCCTGACCGCGTCCTCGCGCAGACCGATCTCCAGCTCGGCCTCCGGCCCGAGATCCTCGCTGGGAAGCAGGTCACCCAGCTCGGAGCCATCGTCCTCGCCGACGGGGCGCTCGAGACTCGTGACGGTGCGCGGCGCCTCACGGACCTCGCGGACCTGGTCCGGCGTGAGCTCGGCCTTCGCCGCGATCTCCTCGTCGGCCGGATCCCGGCCGAGCTCGACGGCCAGCTCGCGCTCGACGCGGGCGATCTTCCGCTCGCGCTGGCCGATATGGACGGGAATCCGGATCGTGCGTGACTTGTTGCCGAGCCCGCGCTGGATCGACTGGCGAATCCAGAAGCTGGCGTAGGTCGAGAACTTGTAGCCCCTGCGGTGATCGAACTTCTCGCTCGCGCGGATCAGGCCGAGCACGCCCTCCTGGATCAGATCGACCAGGCAGAGCTCCTGGCCCTGGTACTTCTTGGCGATCGAGACCACCAGGCGCAGGTTGGAGTTGATCATCCGATCCTTTGCCTGACGATCGCCCCGCTCGATGCGCTTTGCCAGCTCGACCTCCTCCTCCCTGGTCAGCAACGGGTGGTGGCGAATGTCACGCAGGAACAACGACAGGGCATCGCTCGTGGAGCCGGCGAGATCGTCGTTGTCGTACGTCGTGACCTCGTCCACGCCGGCCCGGGCGCAGTCATCGCTCATGTCGAGCCCGCGGCGGTCGATCTCTGCGCGGACCTCGTCGGCCTCTGCGTCGTCAAGGCCGAGGTCCTGGACCAAGCTGCTCAGCTCCGACAGGTTCACGCACCCCACCTCCTCACCTTGGTGCAGCAGCGCACCGAGACGGACTGTGGTTTCCCGCTGCATGGCCTATTTGTTTCCGAAAGGCGGCCCCCGCAAACCCTACGGGCACCGGCCGAGCCGCGCCACCGGCGGATCGGCACGCCATCGGCCGGGCCGGGGGACAGGCCCACGGCACGCAGCGCCACCTGCAGCGCGGCCACCTCGGCGCGAGCGGCGAGGGCAGATTCGGGTTGGGTGGCGAGGGCGGCGAGCATGACGGCCACCCCCAGCGCCAACGGTCTCACGAAGCGCACTCGACGAGCTTCCAGGTTCTCCTGCTCGAGCACAACGGTTGGGAGAGGGATTGCACATCGGGCAGAACCAGGTCTGCTAGCATTGCTAGCGTCATGATGAGACGGGTGATGATCCAGGCGGATGACGAGTTGCTGGAGCGCGCACGGGCCGCGGCCCGCCGGCGTGGCGTGTCGTTCCCTCAACTCGTCCGCGAGGCGCTGGAGGGCGAACTTGGGAGCAGTGACGCGCCCGCGCCGCGCAGCGTAGGGGTCGTACAGCACGGTCGCCTGCGCGAGCGCTCCTACGAGCCGGACCGCTGGCGCTCGTAATCGACACCGGACCGCTCGTGGCGATGGTCGACGCCAGCGACCCGGACCACGCACGCTGCGCGGAGCTGATCGTCAACGCTACGCGGCCGTTGGTGATCCCGGCGCCGGTCCTCGTAGAGGCCGAATACCTGCTGCGCCCTGCACGCGGAGCATTTCGTGCTCTCTTGGAGGACGTGGGCCGGGGCAGCTTTGCCGTAGCTGACCTATCGCCGGGAGAGCTTGGACAGGTCGGCGAACTCCTCGACCGCTACGCCGACCTGCCGCTCGGCTTCGTCGATGCGGCAGTCCTCGCGATCGTCGAGCGGCTCCGCGCTCCCGCCCTGGCAACGCTCGATCGGCGGCACTTCACCGTGGTGCGCCCCGCGCACGTGGAAGCGCTGGAGCTGCTGCCCTCCTGAGCAGGCATGGAATAGTCGAGTGGATTGCCGGGCGTGTTTACATAACGCTCATTATCGAGCATCACTTCCTTCTGGCCGGATTGCCCGGCCGGTGCTCCCCGGGACCCCTCTGCGGACATGGATGGCCTCCATCCGCTCTCTAGAATCGCGCGATGGCGTTCGGATTCCCGCGGATGGACAAGACCGTGTTGCTCGGCCCGGATGCGCTGGCACGCATGGCGGCACGGAAAGCGAGCGAACTTGAGGCGCGCTGGCTGCTCCAGCAGCCCCGGAGCGTGCGCGCGAGCTACGTGAGGACGGTGCTGGGCGCAGAAGACGAGCCAAACGTGCAGGAGGTCTGGATGCTCCGCCAGCCCCGGGGCGTGCGCGCGAGCTACGTGAGGACGGTGCTCAAGGTTGAAGACGCGCCAAACGTCCAGGAGATTTGGATGCTCGGCCAGCTGAAGGCAGTGCGGGAGAGCTACATCCGTGAGGTGCTTGGAGACGGCTCGGCTCGCCGGGAGAAGTGAGCGCGGACGCCTCAGAGGAAGAGCCCCTCTGGCTTGGCATCGATCTTGGCACGCAGAGCGTGCGGGCGCTCGCGGTGTCTGAGCGCGGCCGGGTGGCCGGGAGCGGCTCGCATCCGCTGGAGAGCCGCCGCGACGGTCCCCGCCACGAGCAGGATCCGGAGCAGTGGTGGGAGGCGCTCTGCTGCGCGTCCCGTGGCGCTCTCGGCGACCTGGCACCGGAGCGCATCGAGGGTATGGCGATGGCGGGGACCTCCGGGACGATCCTCTTGCTCGACAGCGAGGGCGCGCCGCTCACCCCGGGGCTCATGTACGACGACTCACGCGCCGCCGAGCAGGCCCGCCGGATCGACGAGGCCGGCCCCACTCCCTCGAGCTCGGCGGCGCTCCCGATCTCGTCGCAGTGGGCGCTGCCGAAGCTGCTGTGGATGCTCGACGAGCGCCCCGATCCTCCGCGCGGCGCCCGGCTCGCCCACCAACCCGACTTCATCGCGCGGAGGCTTGTCGGCCACGAGGTCCCCGCCGACTGCAGTCACGCGCTGAAGACGGGCTATGACCTCCTCGAGGAGCGCTGGCCACACGAGCTCCTCGAGAGCCTGGGCGTGCCGGATGGCCTGTTGCCGAGTGTGGTGCGATCCGGCTCGCTGCTCGGAACCGTCGGCAGCGAGGCCGCCCGGCAGACGGGAATCGCCGCGGGAACGCCGCTGATCGCCGGCATGACCGACGGCTGTGCCGCCCAGCTGGCCGCCGGGGCGCTCAGCGAGGGCGATTGGAACTCGGCGCTCGGCACGACGCTGGTGCTCAAGGGCGTCTCCCCCCACCCCATCCGCGATCCGAGCGGCGTCCTCTACTCCCACCGCGCACCCGGCGGAGGGTGGCTTCCGGGCGGAGCGTCGAGCACGGGCGCGGGCATCCTGTCCGCCACGTTTTTCGAGCGCGACCTCGACGCGCTCGCGCGGCGGGCTGCGCGCCACGAGCGGACGAACCTGCTCGCCTACCCCCTCCTCTCTCGCGGCGAGCGGTTTCCCTTTGCCGCGCCAGACGCCGAGGGCTTCCTGCTCGGACGGCCGGCCGATGAGGGTGAGCACTTCGCCGCGCTGCTCCAGGGCCTGGCCTATGTCGAGCGGTTGTGCTTCGACTACGTCGACCTGCTCGGGGCGCCCAGCGGCGGTGGGGTCAGCCTGACGGGCGGAGCCACCAGGGGGCGGTACCTGTGTCAGTTGCGGGCAGACGTCATGGGCCGAGCGCTCCGGCTGCCTGAGAACCCCGAGCCCGCCCTGGGCATGGCCATGCTCGCCGCCTCGGGCGATCGGCCGATCGCTGCCGCGGCGGCCGGCATGGTCCGGCTGCGGGAGGTCATCGAGCCCCGCCCCGACCACGTCCGGCACTTCCACGAGCCCTACGCCCGACTCGTCGGAGAGCTCGAGGCGCGGGGCTGGCTTGGCTCCGAGCTGGCCGATCACGCGCGCGGGCGGCTGTGAGCCGCCGGCGCGAGACCGAGCGGCATGCGGGGAGCCTTTGCCCCGCAGACCGCTCGGCGCCCGCGAAACGCTACGGGCGGATTGCGATGTCCGTGACGCTCCGGAGCAGCCGCCCGTTCCCGCGCACCAGCTTGGCCTTGCCCGTCCTCAAGCTCACCCTGTAGAGCCGCGTGCGTCCGGCTCGGCGCAGCGATGCATAGGCGGTGTTCGAGGCGGTGTCGCCCACGCCGTTCGGCTGGCTGTAGATGTCAAAGCCGACATCGCCCGTGGTGCTCTGCCTCAAGCTGCCGACCGTCCTCAGCCTCCCGTCGTTCGGCGGGTCCTGAAGCGCCAGCACGCGACGTGCCGAGTCGAGCGCGTAGAGCCGCGTGCCGGTCGCAGCGGGCCGGTTGAAGGGGATCAGCGCAGGCGTGACGAACGAATCGTTGTCGTTGTTGGTGTAGGCGACGCCCACCGCATCCGGGCTACCCCCGCCGGAGGCGTAGGCGATCGGCTGATCGACGACGGTCACGCCGCTCTTGACGTTGATCCGAAGGTTCTCCTCGGCGTCGCTGGTGACCCGCAGGCGGTCGCTGGTGGGGTTGAAGTCGATCCCGAACTGCGTGCCCTTGAGGGTGACCGGCTCCCCGGCCGCCGTCGTCAGGGTGGACTTCAAGGAGGCCGTGGCGGAGCCCTGACTGATCCCGTAGAGGTTGGCCTTGCTGCCCAGCCCGATCAGCTCCCCGGTGGCCGGGCGAAAGTCGATGCCGATCAGCCGCTCGCCGGCGGCGAGCCCGGTGACCGTGCCCACCCTGCTCGAGCGCGACGTGTTCGTGGCGTCGAACCTGACGAGCGAGCCACCGCTCGTAAGGCCGTATGTAGTGCGAGCCTGTGTGAAGTTGTTGCCCTTCGCTTCGACGGCCGTTGCGACCGGTGCGAGGACTCCGAGTGCCACGAGCACCACCAATGTCTTGCGCATGAGGATCTCCCTGTTGAGTTCGGGTGCCTCTTCCTTCGTGACAGGTCATCTGGTGGCTCATTCCGGATGCGCCAAGAGTGCCCGGCGGACATCCTGCGGTTGCCCGGCTGCTCCCCGCGCGGTACTTCGAACGCCAGAGGCGCGCCAGATCAGCGCAGGCCGACGAGGTCCACGACGAAGACCAGCGTCTCGTCGGGACCGATGACCCCTCCGGCGCCGCGCTTTCCGTAGGCGAGGTCCGGCGGGACCGTGATGCGGCGGCGGCCGCCGACCTTCATACCCTGGACGCCCTGGTCCCAGCCCGGGATGACCTGTCCCTGACCGAGGCCGAACTTGAACGTGTTGCCACGGTCCCACGAGGCGTCGAACTGCTTGCCGGTGGCCCACGAGACACCCACGTAGTGGACCTCCACGTTGCGGCCCAAGACTGCCTCCTCGCCCTCACCGACCGTGATGTCCTCGAGCTCGAGCTGGTAGGACGGTGGCTGGTTCGCGGGGACGTCGACCCGGGGCTTCTCGTTGGTTGCCATGGCCCGGCAACCTACCGGGCAGCCGGGACCGGCGGAGAGAGCCGAGCGCGCCAACGTGAAGGGGCCCGCGGACCGAGGGTGCTAGAACTGCCCGCGTGACCGACTCCCCCGTACTGCTGATCACCGGCGCCAGCAGCGGCATCGGTGCCGCCACCGCCCGCCACGCCGTGGAGGCCGGATGGCGGGTCGTGCTCGCCGCCCGCTCCGAGGACAAGCTCGAGGCGCTCGCGTCAGAGCTCGGCGGCAAGGACGAGGCGATCCCGGTGCGCTGCGACGTCACGAGTTGGGATGACCAGCAGGCCGTGGTGGCTGCCGCGATCGATGCCTTCGGGCGGCTCGATGCCTCCCTCGCCAACGCCGGCTTTGGGGCAAAGCGCGGCTTCCTGGAGGAGAGCGTCGAGCACTGGAGGGCGATGGTGGACACGAACGTGTTCGGCTGCGCGCTCTCGATCCGGGCCGCGCTGGGCCACTTTCGGGCCCAGAACGCGGGCCACATGCTGCTGACCGGCTCGGTGGCCGGGCGCCGGGCGATGCCGGGGTCGCTCTATTCGGCCACGAAGTGGGCCGTCACGGCGATGGGCGAGAGCCTGCGGGCGGAGGTGGCGGACTCGCCGATCAAGGTCACCCTGATCGAGCCCGGGATGGTGGACACGCCGTTCTTCGACGATCGCCCGAGCGGCGCCCTCGAGCCCGATGACATCGCCCGTGCCATCACCTACGCGCTGTCCCAGCCCGCGCACGTGGACGTGAACGAGATCCTCGTGCGGCCGGTGAGTCAGGCGGTCTGAGGCGGTTCCTCAGCCGGCAGCGTCGGCGCTGTAGCGCTCGACCGCCTGCTGGAGCTCCGTCTGGGTCGAGCGCGGGCGCCGCTCGAAGTACTGCCACGGAAGGGCGACGCCGGACTTTGCCGCTTCGAGCTCGAAGGCGACCAGCGTTCGCGAGCGGTCCTGCCCGTGCTCGCGCGCGTACTCGTAGGCGTCGAATTCGCAGAGCGCGCCGAGCTCCTCGAGGAAGGCCGCGTGGTGTGCCCTGGTGGCGGCGGTGCCATAGCCGTAGCGTGAGACCGCCCGCCGTGTCCGCTCCCCGCCAAGGGTCTTCTCGTCGAACAGGTGGGGCCTCAACCTGTCGAGCACGGTGCCCGAGGCATCAGGGCCCTCGACGAACTCCGCGAGGGACTCGAGCGCCGCCGCGGACTTCTCGTTGCGCATGTCCATCGGGTAGTCCTTCTTCTCCTGGCGACGCCACTCGGCCTGCGAGCGCAGATAGTCGCTCAGCACGGTTCCAGCCTCCTCGATCGGACTCGGGCATTCAACGTCCGCCGCGATCCGCGGACAAGAGGGACTCTAGGGATCGCCGAGCTCCGTACGGCCGACACGCGCCCTAGGGTTCAGGCGTGCACGGCTCGCCCTACGCATATGCGTTGGTGGACATGGACGCGTTCTATGTCAGCGTGGAGCTTCAGCGCCGCCCACAGCTGCGCGGGCTGCCGGTGGTCGTGGCGGGCAGCGGACCGCGGGCGGTAGTGACCACCGCGAGCTATGAGGCGCGCAGGTTCGGGGTCTTCTCCGCCACGCCGGCATCGCGGGCGCGCCGGCTCTGCCCCGACGCGATCTTCGTGGCGCCGGACTTCCCGCACTATCGCGAGCGCTCCACAGAGGTGATGCGCGTGCTCGGCGACCAGGTCGAGCGCGTGGAGGTCGTGGGGCTGGACGAGGCATACCTCGACCTGTCCGGCCTCGAGCGTCCCAAGGCGGCGGCGAGACAGGTGAAGGCGGCGGTCACGGCCGCGACAGGCCTCGGGTGCTCGATCGGGGTCGGGCCGAGCAAGCTGGTGGCGAAGGTGGCCTCGGACGCCGACAAGCCCGACGGATTCCTCGCGCTGACGGCCACGGAGGCCCGCGCGCGCTTCGGCGAGCGAT
>JBPCJI010000197.1:0-6496 GCA_051005475.1 Thermoleophilaceae bacterium | reverse complement strand
ATCGTCTCGGGCGAGATGAAGGGCGGCACCTTCGTGGCCGAGCGCGACTCGCTGGTCACGAAGTGCCCCTCGAAGTTCAGCAAGGAAAAGACCGCCTCCTCCGGTCGCTGACGTGGCGGGCATCGGTTCCGCCTGCCTCTTCGCCGGCCTCCTCACCACGCTCTACGCCGCCGCCGCCTCGATCTACGGCGTTCGCACCGGGCGGCGGGTGCTCGTGGTCTCCGGCCGCCGGGCGATCTACTGCCTCGGGGGCCTGATGGTCGCGGCCACCGCCATCCTTCAGGCGGCCTTCCTTCGCTCCGACTTCTCCTACACGCTGGTGGCGGAGGGCTCCTCCACCGACACGCCCACCTTCTACAAGGCCACCGCCATGTGGGCCACCCAGGACGGCTCGCTGCTGCTGTGGGCGTTGCTGCTCTCGCTTTTCTCGAGCGCCGTCCTGTTCCTCACCCGCCGGAGCCTGCGCGAGATCGCGCCGTACGCCGCCGCCGTGCTCGCCGTCGTGGCCGGCTTCTTCCTCTTCTTGATGGTGGGCTGGGAGAACCCGTTCGGGACGCTGGCAGACCCGCCGGCCGAGGGCAGCGGCCTGAACCCCCTGTTGCGCCACCCGGCGATGATGATCCACCCGCCGATGCTCTACACGGGCTACGTCGGCTTCGCGATCCCGTTCGCGTTCGCGGTCGGGGCGCTCATCACGCGGAACACGGGCGCGGACTGGATCCGCCCCACGCGCCGCTTCGCGCTGGTGGCGTGGACGTTCCTTGGCGCCGGCATCATGCTCGGGGCCCTCTGGTCCTACACCGAGCTCGGTTGGGGCGGCTACTGGGCGTGGGACCCGGTGGAGAACGCGTCGCTGATGCCGTGGCTGACCGGTACGGCGTTCCTGCACTCGATCATGGTGCAGGAGAAGCGCGGCATGCTGAAGGTGTGGAACGTCTCGCTGATCGTCATCACGTTCGTGCTGGCCCTGCTCGGGACGTTCCTCGTGCGGTCCGGCATTCTCGACTCGATCCACGCGTTCGGCGCCTCGACCATCGGGGTGCAGTTCCTCGTCTTCATCGCGGTCGTGATCGCGAGGTCCACCGCGCTCGTGATCTCGCGGCTGCCCCACCTCCGCTCGGAGGCGCGGCTCGACTCGCTGCTCTCGCGCGAGGCGTTCTTCCTGCTCAACAACCTCGTGCTGGTCGGCCTCTGCCTCGTGATCTTCTGGGGCACGTTCTTCCCCCTGATCTCCGAAGCGGTGACCGGAACCGAGGCCAGCGTGGGACCGCCGTGGTTCAACCGGGTGACCACGCCGCTCGCGCTCGCGCTGGTGCTGCTGATGGGCATCGGCCCCGTGGTGGCCTGGCGTCGGATCACGCCCGCGGGCCTGCGGCGCTCCTTCCGCTTGCCCTGCCTTTTCGCGGCGCTCGTCCTCGTGGTGCTGCTGGCGTTCACGCCGGCCGCCGAGAGCCCGCCCTCGCTGGTCATGTTCTGCTTCGTTGGCTTCGTGCTGGCCGTCGTGGCGCAGGAGTTCTGGCGCGGCGCCGCCGCCCGCCGGACGATGACCGGCGATCCGTGGCCGCGCGCCCTGTCCCAGCTCGTGGCACGCAACCGGCGACGCTACGGCGGCTACATCGCCCACGCCGGCATGGTCGTGCTCTTCCTCGGGGTCGCGGGCTCATCCGCCTTCCTCGACCAGCGCGACGTGCGGCTCTCGCCGGGGGACACGTTCACCAGCGGGAGCTACACGATCACCTACCTGCGCGCGACCGCGAAGCTCGGCGGGGACACGGCCGGCACCGGAGCGCCGATCACCTTCGGCGCGGTGCTGAAAGCGCGCGAGGAGGGCGGCAAGACCTTCACGCTGCGTCCCTCACGCAACTTCTACCCCTCCCGAGACCCTTCGAAGGGCGCCATCGGGCGTTTCTTCGAGGGTGAGGCCACGAGTGAGGTGGATGTCCGCTGGGGCCTGCGGCGCGACGTCTGGACCGCGGTGAGGCCGGACATCAGCGCGCTCGACGGCCCCATCCGCGAGGCCAACGCCAAGTTCGCGCGCTCAAGCGGTGACGTCCAGGCGCTCGTGATAGCCGCGATCGCGGAGCGCTATCGCCGTAACCCGCCGCCCGCCACCTTCCGCGCGATCGTCTCCCCCCTCGTCTCGTGGATCTGGATCGGCGGGGCGATCATCCTCCTGGGCGCCCTGATCGCCGCGTGGCCGTCCCCGGAGGCGCGCCTGCGGCGTGTCCGGAGCCTCTACGCCGCTCGCCTGGGCCGCGACCTGCGCGCCGAAGCCCACTAGGCCTGCCCGACCCTCCTAGGGTTCATGGAGTGGAGTATCCCCTCGCCCTGATCGTGCTTCTCTGCCTCGTCGCGCTTGTCGTGGCGGCCCCGTTGCTGCGCGGCGAGGGCTCCGATCTCCGGGAGGATGGTGTGCGGGACGAGCTCGAGGCCGCCAAGGAGGCCAAGTACCGTGAGATACGCGACGCGGAGCTCGACCTACAGATGGGGAAGCTGTCGAAGGAGGATCACCGCTCGATCGACCGTGAGCTGCGCTCCGAGGCGATCGAGATCCTCCGGCGGCTGGACGGCCTCGACGGTGAGGCGCCGGACTCGTGAGGGAGGCGCCGGACTCGTGAGGCAGAGGCCCCAGCCTCTGAGGGAGGGGCTTCCCGCTACCCTCCCCGTCGATGGAAGCGATTCTCAGCGGCCTGCAGATCATCCTGTCCGTCTCACTGATCGGCCTGATCCTGCTGCACTCCGGCAAGGACGCAGGCCTCTCGGGCGCCTTCGGCGTGGGGACGGGCGGCGGGCCCTTTGGCGGTGGCTCGCTCGTGGAGCGCAACCTGAACCGCTGGACCGTGGTGTTCACGCTGATGTTCGTGACCAACGTGATCCTCCTCCTGAAGATCTGACGGTCGCCGCGTCCCGGCGGTCCCAGTGAAGGGGATGGCCTCCGCCTTGCAACACTTAGACGGATGGCTATAACTTTCACGCAGCTCCGGAGCTTTCTCGCCGTGCTCAGAACCGGGTCGGTCACCGCGGCGGCCGATGCGCTCGTGGTGACTCAGCCGTCGGTGTCAGCGGCGCTCTCCGCGCTCTCGCGAGAGCTCGGGATCGAGCTCACCGAGCGGGTGGGGCGCAGCGTCCGGCTCAGCGCCGCCGGCCGGGCCTTCGCGCCCTACGCCGCTGACGTCGTCGGCCTGCTCGAGCAGGGGACGCGCGCCGCACGCGAGGCCGCCGACGCGACGGCGCTCGAGGTGCGCGTCTCTGCGGTCACGACGGCCGGCGAGCACATCGTCCCGCCGCTGATGGAGGCATTCGCCGCGCTGCACCCCGACATCGCGCTGTCGGTGGACGTGGGAAACCGCGAGCGGGTCTTCGAGCGCATCCGCAGCCGTGCCTCGGACATCGCGATCGCCGGGAGGCCACCCAGGGAGGGTGGAATCGTGGGCATCCCGTTCATCGACAACCCGATCGTCCTGATAGCCGCTCCGTCTGACCCGCTCGTGCGCGACGAGGAGGTCGAAGTCGCGGAGCTCGGCACACGCCCATGGCTGCTGCGCGAGGAGGGGTCGGGCACCCGCACGATGGCGGAGGAGTTCCTTGTCCGGCACGACCTCCACCCGGAGATACTCACGCTGGGATCCAACGGAGCCATCAAGCAGACGGCCCGGGCGGGACTCGGTATATCGCTTCAGTCCCGGCTCACCGCTCACCTGGAGCTGGAGCTGGGACTCCTGGCCACGATCCGGACGCCGGCCGCGCTCCCGAAGCGCGAGTGGTATCTCCTGCAACCCGCGCGCGGCCCCGTCCGCGAATCAGTCCGGAGGTTCGCCGAGTTCGCGCCGAGCAAGGAGGCGCGCCGCGCCGTCGAGGAGGCCAGGCTCGTGCTCCCGCGGTGAGAGCACATCGGTGCGGTGCTCCTCCCGCGAAGGGTGCGCTTCCTGCTCCTAGGACTTCTCCTCCTCGGAGGAGTCCTCCTCCTCCTTCTCCGAGGAGTCCTCCTTCTCCGAGGCAGCCTCCTTCGCGTGCTCCTCCTTCTGCTGCTGCTCTTCCTCGTGTTGCTCCTGGGAGTTGTCCGGCGTCTGCTTCTCGCCGGTCCGGGCGCTCTCGCCGCCGAGGGCGATTGCCGCCTTGGCGGTGGCGAGCTGGTAGAGGATGAGGAGCTGGACCAGGGCCAGGGACTCCGAGCGCTGCAGATCGTTGCCGATCGTGTACTCGCCGAGCCGCTGCGAGCGCAGGTGGGTGGCAAAGTGAAGGCGTTCCCAGATCGCCTCCTCGATCTCCGCGGCACGCTCGGGCTCGAGGTCGCCCGGGATGCACACGTGGACCTCGTCCTCGCGCTCGTCGACCTGGATGCCCTTGGAGCCGTTGCCCTCGAAGGGGGCGAGGTCCGGGTGGGGCAGGCTTGCGCGCAGCACGAGCTCGGCGTCCAGCACCTCGGACTCCTTGTCGCCCTCCGCCGGCATGAACGCGATCACGATGTCGGCCTCCTGCTCCTGAGGACGGATGTAGGCGGCGGAGTCGGGCTCGCGCCGGTCGAGCTCGGTGAGGACCTTGTCGGTGGTGTAGCCCCGGCGCGAGGTGTCGCGCGAGACCTTCCACTTGCGCCGCAGCTCCTCGGGCGGCGCGAGGTAGACCCGCACGTCGTAGCACTCGCGCATCTCGGGCGTGTGGTAGCCGAGCAGGCCCTCGACGACGGTGAAGGCGTTGGGGTCCACGTAGACGGGCGGACCGAAGGTGCCGTCGGAGTGGTTGTAGACCGGCTTCAGGATCGCCTGGCCGAGGTGCAGGTGCTTCAGGGCCTGGGCCATGATGTCGATGTAGTTGCACTCGGGGTCGAGCGGCGTGATGTCCAGCTCCGCCCGCTGCCTGCGGTCGTAGCGGTGGTAGTCGTCCGTGCAGACGTGGGTGACCTTCTGGTCTCCGAGGATGCGCACGAGTCCCCTCGTGATCGTCGTCTTGCCGGCCGCCGAATCGCCGACGACGCCAAGGATGATGGGGCGCGGCATGCTTCCTCCTCGATCAGTGTTTACCGGGCTTGGACGGCGTGGCGCCTGAGCGCGTGCCTTCCGTTGCCGGCCTTTGGCCTCTGAGACGACGCCACGCTCGCGGCACCGTCCTCAGCCCCCGTCTCCCCCGGAGCCGTTTGAGCTCGTATCGGGCTCTTCCTCCTCGATATCGGAGAACACTGAGCTCTGCCGGATGTCCTCGTCCTCGATTGTGATCAGGTCTTCCTTCGTGAGCTGGCTTCCCGATTCGAATAGGCGCAGCGCCTGTCGCATGCGGGCCCGGTCGATCGCGTTCCGGATGCTCCGGCCGTGAGCGAAGCGGGGCTGCTCGACCCGCCGCTCGATGTACTCGCGAAAGGCTTTCTTTGCGCCCTCGCTCAGCTCGTAGGTCTGTCGCTCGAACATGAGAGCGGCGATCTGCATCAGCTCGTCGGGCGCGTAGTCCGGGAAGTCGATGTGGTGCGCGATCCGCGATCCCATGCCCGGATTCGCGAGGAAGAAGTCGCTCATCGGCTTCTTGTAGCCCGCCATCACCACGACCATCTCCTCGCGGTGGGTCTCCATCGCCTGGAGCAGGACCTCGATCGCCTCCTGGCCGTAGTCGCGCTCGTTGTCGGGCCGGTGCAGGTAGTAGGCCTCATCGATGAAGAGGACTCCCCCGATGGCCTTCTTGACGGCCTCCTTCGTCTTGGGCGCGGTGTGACCGACGTACTGCCCGACGAGGTCGTCTCGCGTGACCGCGATCAGCTGGCCCTTCTTGACGTAGCCGAGGCGGTGCAGGATGTTCGCCATCCGCAGGGCGACGGTGGTCTTGCCGGTGCCCGGGCTGCCGGTGAAGCTCATGTGGAGCGTGGGCGGCTCCGTGGCCAGCCCCATCTCGGTGCGGAGCCGCTCGATCACCAGCAACGCGGCGATCTCGCGGATCCTCTGTTTGACAGAGCTGAGCGCGACCAGCTCCTCGTCGAGCTCGTCGAGCACTTCCTGGATGCGCGAGTCGCGCACCACGGTCTCCACGTCGGCCTTCCCATTGCTGACCGCCTCGGAGAAGTCGACCTCGTCGATCGCGGCGCCGGACTTAGAGCCCTTCTCGGGCCCGACCACCTTTCCGGCGAACTCCTCGCTGGACGACGCGGACCCCTGGCCCCCGCCGTCCTCGGCTTGCGCTTCGGGGTCCAAGGGTTTACCCGTCGTGTCCTTCCCGCGAGCCACTACGACTCGCCGACGCCCTCGTCCTTCTCAGCGGCGGCATCCGGGCTCTCGCCGTCGTCGCTCTCGGCGATCGGGGAGTCCCGCCCGGGCGTGGCGTCCTGCACGGCCGCGGGATCGCGGGTGGAGGCGATGTCGCCCGGGTTGCCGTAGCGGCGCCCGACCGGGTTCTGGTGCGCGTAGGACTTGATCGTGTAGCGGATCGTGCGGTCCGCGCCCTCCTGGCGCTCGAGGGCGAAGCCGGGCTCCTCGTCCGGGCGGTTCACGATGAAGCTGAGCCGCGCGCTCTGGCGCCC
>JBPCJI010000196.1:0-7932 GCA_051005475.1 Thermoleophilaceae bacterium | reverse complement strand
GCCGCCACCGTGGCAGACGATGAGCTGGCCGAGGACTACATCATCCCGAGCGTCTTCAACCGCGAGGTGAGCCGAGAGGTCGCGCGCGCCGTTTCGGACGAGGCCGAGCGTGCCGGGGCGGTGCGCGGGCTCCAGGACACCGCCGAGCTCTCCATCCCCTAGAGGAGGTCGCAGTTGAAGGTCACCGTCACAGGCACCACAGGAATGCTTGGCAAGGACCTGGTCCGTGCGCTGTTGGCGCGCGGGGATTCCGTCACGGTGCTCTCGCGCGATGCCGGGCGCGCGCGGTCGGCCCTCGGCGACGTCCGGGCCCTGGAGTGGAGGGACCCCAAGGGCGAGCAGCCTCCGCTCGAGGCACTCGAGCGACAGGACGGCGTCATCCACCTGCTTGGCGAGCCGGTCGCCCAGCGCTGGAGCGCGGGCGCAAAAAGGGAGATCCGCGACTCGCGCGTGCTCTCCACGCAACACCTGGTCTCCGCGCTCGCCCGGGCCGAGCCACGTCCCCGGGTGCTCGTCTCCCAGTCGGCCACCGGCTGGTACGGGGCCCGCGACGAGGAGCCGGTGGACGAATCCGCTCCCGCGGCAGGCGACTTCCTGGCCCAGGTGGTCGTGGAGTGGGAGACCGAGGCCCGCAGGGCGCAGGAGCTCGGGATGCGGGTGGCACTGACCCGGACCGGCGTTGTGCTCTCGGAGTCCGGCGGTGCGCTGGAGAAGATGCTGCCGCCGTTCAAGCTCGGAGTGGGCGGCCCGGTGGCCGGCGGGCGCCAGTACGTGCCGTGGATCCACTCCGAGGACGTGGTGGGGGCGCTGCTGTTCTGCCTCGACACCGAGCAGGCAGTGGGTCCGCTGAACCTCACCGCGCCCGACCCGGTGACGAACCGCGAGCTGTCGAAGGCGCTCGGCCGGGTGCTGGGCCGGCCGGCGCTCGCCCCCGTGCCGGCGCTGGCCGTGAAGGCGCTTTACGGAGAGATGTCGAGCATCGTCACGACGGGCGCCCGCGCGATTCCACGCCGGCTGACGGATCTGGGCTACGCGTTCAGATGGCCTGAGCTCGAGCCTGCGCTGCGCGCGGTCACCGGTCGGTAGGGCGAGTCGCGCCGGCGATCACTTCTCGGTCTTGCCGATGCCCTCGGCCCGCGCCGCAGCGACCGTCTTCCCGCCGCGCCCGAGCGGGCCCTGCACCTTCCAGCGCGAGTCCTGCCGCGCAGGCCAGACGAGCCAGATGACGAGGCCCGCCGCGCTCAGCAGCAGCCCGGCCGCGAGCCCAGGCTTTTCGCCGTAGCCCTTCCGGTCGGAGAGCCACGAGGCGACGATCGCCGACCCGAGCCAGATGAAGGTCAGGTAGAGCGCCTTGACGCCGATGACCGCGATCAGGCTCATGTCCCGAGGTAGGCCTTCTGCACGTCGGGGTTCTCGCGCAGGGCCCCGGCCTCGTCGGAGAGCGCGACCTGACCGGCCTCCAGGACGTAGCCCCGCTTCGAGACCCCGAGCGCGAAGTTGGCGTTCTGCTCGACGAGCAGAATGGTCGTGCCCTGCTTGTTGATCTCCTCAATCGTCTCGTAGATCCGCTCCACGAGGATCGGCGCCAGGCCCATCGAGGGCTCATCCAGCAGCAGCAGCTTGGGGTCGGCCATCAGCGCCCGTCCGATGGCCAGCATCTGCTGCTCCCCGCCCGACATCGTGCCCGCCTTCTGCCGTGCCCGTTCCAGCAGGCGGGGAAAGAGATCGAAGACGCGCTCCAGGTCCTTCTCGACCCTGTCGTCACGACGCAGGTAGGCGCCGAGCTCGAGGTTCTCCCGTACCGTCATGCGCGAGAAGATGCGGCGCCCCTCCGGCGCCTGGGAGATGCCGAGCCGGACGATGTCCTGCGGGGGGGTCTCGCCGATCTCCTCGTCGCGGAAGCGGATCGTGCCCTCTCGCGGAGGGGTGAGCCCGGAGATCGAGCGCAGCGTGGTCGACTTGCCCGCGCCGTTGGAGCCGATCAGCGTCACGACCTCGCCCTCCTCCACCTCCAGCGAGATGCCCTTCAGCGCCTCGATGTTGCCGTAGTAGGTGTGGATGTCGCGGACCTCGAGCAGCGCCATCGCTAGCCCGTCTCCGTCCTACCGAGGTAGGCCTCGATCACGCGCTGGTTGGCCCGCACCTCAGCGGGCGTCCCTTCGGCGATCCGCTCGCCGTGATCGAGCACGGTGATCCTCTCGGAGACCCCCATCACGACCTTCATGTCGTGTTCGATCAGCAGGATCGTGAGATCGCGCTCGTCCCGCACCCTCTCCATGAAGGCGGTCAGCCGCTCGGACTCCTGCGGGTTCATCCCGGCGGTCGGCTCGTCGAGCAGCAGCAGGCTGGGGTCGGAGGCGAGCGCCCGCGCGATCTCCACCCGGCGCTGGTCGCCGTAGGAGAGGTTCGCCGACATCTCCTCGTGCAGCTCGTCCCGCAGCCCGACGTAGGTGAGCAGCTCGCGGCCCTTCTCGCGCACCTTCCTCTCCTCCGTGCGAACCCACGGCGGTCGCAGGATCGAGCCGAACAGGGTCGCCTTCATCCGCGCGTGCTGTCCGACGAGCACGTTCTCGAGCGCCGACATGGTGGAGAACAGCCGGATGTTCTGGAAGGTGCGCGCGATGCCCAGCGCGAGGATGCGGTCGGGCCGGCGGCCGGTGATGTCCTTCTCGCCGAAACGGATCCGCCCGGCAGAGGGCCGGTACAGGCCGGTCAGCATGTTGAAGAAGGTCGTCTTGCCGGCGCCGTTGGGACCGATGATCGAGACGATTGAGCGCGGCGGGACCGCGAAGTCCACGCCGTCGACCGCCACAAGTCCGCCGAAGATCTTGGAGACAGCCCGGGCCTCGAGCAGCGGCTCCGGCACTGCCTGCGGCTCCGGCGCCGCCTCCGCCACCGGGCCCGCCGGCCGGGCCGTCACGCCCGGGCCTCGTAGACGCTCTCGCCGCCGGCCGTGGTATCGCCGCTGCCGACCCCTTCCACGAGCTCGAGCTTGCGACGGCGCTCCGGCAAGAGGCCCTCCGGACGCAGCACCATCATGATCACGAGCAGGAAGCCGAAGATCGCAAAGCTCAGCTCGGTGAGGTCGAACTCGAGCCCGATTTTCGAAGGCACCTCGTTGAGAACGTCGGGAATCAAGTACGTGTTGGCAAACGACAGGGCGGCCGCTCCGAGCACGACGCCCCAGATGCTGCCCAGGCCACCGAGGATGACCATCGCCAGGACGAAGATCGAGAATGAGAACTGGAACTGCTCCGCGTTGACCGTGTTCAGATACGAGCCCAGGAAGGCACCCGCGATGCCGCCGAAGGCCGCCCCCGTGGCGTAGGCCAGCAGCTTCGTGCGAACCAGCGGCACACCCATGCTCGCGGCCGCCACCTCGTCCTCGCGCACCGCGACCCAGGCGCGCCCGAGGCGCGAGTCGCGCAGGCGGAAGTTCACGAACAGCACGAGCAAGACCATCGCCAGCGCGGTCCAGTACCACGGTCTCAAGTTGAGCGGGCCGAACGGCCCACTGAAGGGCAGGTCGATCTTGTCCACCGGGGTGATGCCCTGGGCGCCGTTCGTGAGCGCGTAGTCGCCGAACTTGATCTCGTTGCCGTTCAGGGCGAACACGCGGATGATCTCGCCGAAGGCCAGCGTCACGATCGCGATGTAGTCGCCCCGCAGGCGCAGCGTGGGCAGGCCGATCAGGATCCCCGCAACGGCGGTCACGACCACCGCGGCAATCACGATCAGCAAGAAGTTGAGATGGATGCCGGGCTGACCCTGGAGGAAGCTGTCGACTCCGATGTGGATCCCCTTGCCGCCGTTGGCCTTGTCGACGAACCCCGAGCCAAGCCAGCCGATGGTGTAGGCACCGATGGCGAAGAAGGCGACGTAGCCGAGGTCCAGCAGTCCCGCGAAGCCCACCACGATGTTCAGGCCAAGCGCCATCACGACGTAGGCGAGGGCGGTCGTGGCGTCGTCGATGAAAGGGCTCGCCTCCCCGAAGAAGAAGGGGAGGACGATCGCAGCCACGGCGAGCACGCAGGCGAGCACGAGATCCCGGCGGGGGGAGGCGAGCAGTGACTTCATCCGGCTTCCCGCGTTTGCTCCCCCAGCAATCCTTGGGGCTTGAGGACCATGATCATCACCAGGTAGGCGAACACGATCGCAGGCGTCCACTCGCCGCCGATGCGGTTGTCCGAGATCTGCTGGATGCAGCCGATGATGAGGCCGCCGAGCACCGCCCCCTGCAGGTTGCCGATCCCGCCCATGACCACCGCCGTGAATGCGATCAGACCGGCGGTGAAGCCCTGGAAGAACCAGATCGTGGTCTGGTAGAGCGCGTAGATGAGCCCGGCGGCGCCGGCCATCAGCCCCCCGAGCACGAACGTGAGCAAGATCGTGGTGTCGACGTTGATGCCCATCAGGCGCGCGGCCTCCGGGTCCTGCGCGGTGGCGCGCATCGCCTTGCCCATGCGGCTCCTCGTCACGAAGGCCCCGAGCAGGATCAGCAGCGGAGCCGCCGCCCCGATGGCCAGCACGTCGCCCTGCTTGATCGACACCCCGGCGATCTCCACGAGCTCCTTCTGCGACTGGATCAGGTCGGGCGCGGCCTGCTGCGAGCCCCCGAGCCACAGCAGCCCGACGTTCTGCAGGATGAACGAGAAGCCGACGGCGGTTATCAAGGGCGCGAGCTTTGGCGCGTTGCGTAGCGGCCGGTAGCCGACGCGCTCGATCATCGCGTTCATGGACCCGCAAACGAGCATCGAGACGAGCAGCACCGCGAGCAGGCCCGCGGCAAGCCCGATCGCGCCGGTCGCCGTCGTCAGGCCGACCGTCCCGTAGAGCCCGACGGCCACGAACGAGCCTATCATGAACAGGTCGCCGTGGGCGAAGTTGATCAGCTCGATGATCCCGTAGACGAGCGTGTACCCGAGCGCGATCAGGGCCCAGATCGCGCCATTTGAGAGCCCGTCCTTGAGGTTGTTGGCGAGCCGGGAGAGGTCGCCTTCGTCGCTCAGGTCCTTGATCCCGTAGACGACGGGCAGTGCCAGCAGCACGATGATCAACCCGTAGCGGTCGACGAACTTGCGCGCTGCCTCAATCGCCCTGTCTCTCGCCGGCGCGCGAGGCGCCGCGACCGAGCCGGTTTCCATCAATCAGATCGAGCCGGGGGCGCCGGGGCCCCGGATGGTCGGGGCCCCGGCTTGCCCTCCCGACGCTTATCCCAGGGGCTTGCCGTTGCTGTCCTTGGTGACCTTGACCGTCTTGATCGGCGACAGCTTGCCGTCCGTCACCAGGTGACGACCGAACGTGCTCAACGTGACATCTCCGTCCGGATCGATGTCATAGGTCCCCGTGACGCCTTCCTTGTCCTTGGTCTTGTAGAACTCGTCGATCACGCTCTGCCGGTCGCCGCACTCGGCGCCGGCGCGATCCAGCGCTTCGAGCGCGATGTCCATCGCCTCGAAGCCGTAGATCGCGTACGGCTCCGGCTGGTCCTTGCCGTACTCCGACTTGAAGTCGGTGAAGAACTTCTGGCCCTTGGGGCCGTAGTCCTTGGGGTTGATCGTCGCGACCGTGATGAAGGTCCGCTTGGCCACGTCCGGCGGCAGGTCCTTCGTGAACTCGGTCTCAGCCACCCCGTCCGGGCCCCAGAGGGTCGCGTCGGGCAGTGCGGCCCCGAGATCCTTGTAGAGCTGGACGGCGTTGTTCTGGGTGATCCCGCCGTAGAACACCGCGTCCACGCCGCTTGCCTTGACCTTCGACGCCAGCGAGCGGTAGTTGGCGGCCTTCGGGTCGATGCTGTCGGTGCCGGCGACCTCGATGCCGTTCAGCTTGGCCGCATCGGCGGTGGTCTTGGCGACGCCGGCGCCGTAGACCTGCTTGTCGTCGAGGATGTAGATCTTCTTGACGCCCTTCTCCTTCATCCAGTCGGCCAGCGCCGAGCCCTGGATGTGGTCGGCGGGGACCACGCGACCGTAGGTGCGCTTCCCTGACGGGTAGTACTTGTCCGGCGCGCCCTTGTCGTCGGGGCCGGCGTCCTTGGTCAGCTCGAGGGCGGTGTTGGCCGGGCTCACCTGCAGCAGGCCTGCCTCGTTGGTGATCGGGATCGAGATCGCGGACGCACCCGAGTTGAACTCGCCGAGCACTGCGACCGCGCTCTTGTCCTGGGCGACCCGGCGGGCATTCGCCGAGGTGGCGCCGGGATCCCACTGACCCGCCTGCGCGGTGGAGTCATCGAGTGCCTTGTAGCTGATCGTGCAGCTGCCGGCCTTGTTCTTGCGCTGCTTGAGGGCGAGCCGCATCCCGGCCTCGACGTCGAGCGTCTGGGGCCGATTCGAGCCCTGGCGTGGCAGGCTGGAGTAGATCGTCACCTTCTTGGTCGCAGTCTTTCCGGCTCCGCCTCCGCTGTCGCCCGCACCGTCATCGTCATCGTCGTCACCGCAGGCCGTGAGGCCCAGGGCCAGTGCGCCCAAGAAACAACAGAAGACCGACATCCACCCGATTCGCAAAGTGATCCCTCCTCAGAGATTTGTGACTGTTGGCGCATAGTACCTCGTCAGGGCACGAGGCGGTCGAGGTCCCGATTGCCTCCGCGCAGGCTGATGAGCGCGAGGCGGCCAGGTCGCACCTCGCCGTCCGGCCCAAGAGTGAGCGGGCCGAGGACCGTTCGGCGCGGGGACGCGAAGGCAGCCCGCGCCACGGCTCGGCGGTCGGGCCCCGCCCGGTCGACGGCGGTCAGGACCAGCCGCATCGACTCATAGCCGTAGAGCGCCTCAGGCCGCACGGGTCCGCCCAGCTCACGTTCCAGCGAACGCAGCAGGCGCCGGCCCGCAGGGGGCTGGGCCGCCACCGGAAGAATTGGCGTGAGCGCCTCGACGTCGCGCGGCACGGAGCGCCCGAGCGCTCCGGGGACGGCAAGCGCGGCGCTGCCAAGCACCGGGACGGCGGGCAAGCGCCGAGCGAGGGCCGCCATCGTGGCCCTCGTGGCGGGTGTCGCTGCACCCACGTGGAGGATGGCCCGCGGTCTCGAGACGGCAAGGCGTTCGACGAGCGTCGTCGGCACGTCCTCCTCGTCACGGAAAGCTTCCACGAAGGTGGGCTCGCGCCCTCGCCTTCGGAGTCGGTGCACGAGCACTGCGGCCAGCTCGCGATCGGCGATGCCCTTCCCGTGGAGGACGGCGACCGATCTCACGCCGCGCGAATCCAGCAGCCTCAGCAACGCGTCGGCCAGCACCAGGTCGCTCGCCACCAGGCGGACGAAGGTGCGCCGCCCCTCGGGGTAGTAGCGCTCGGGCCCGGCGCGCGGGCGGCCCGGCGGGGTTCTCGTCAGGCTGGTAAGCCCGTCGGTGGGCGATACCTGGAGCAGGCCCGCCCGGTTGGTCACGGGCAGCGAGACCGCCGAGCCGCCGAGGTCGAGCTCGCCCAGATAGGCGATCGTGGACGGGTCCTTGCGCGCGCGCTGGGCGTTCGCCTCTACCGTCCCGGGATCCCAGACCGTGTCACCCGGCCGTGTGGATGTCAGCCGGACGAGCCGGATGCGGCGGCCGCCGGCGCGGCCTTTCGCCTGCGCGAGCGCCCGCCGCTGGCCCGCGAAGACCGCCTCCCCGGCAGCCGCCGACGCGCCGTGGCGCGGACCGCTCGAGTACACGGTGAGCGTGTCGCCCCGCACGCGGGGGGCCTCGGCCTCACCTCCTCCGCCACACCCGATGAGCGAAGCAGTCAGGACGACGGTAAGGGCGAGCGCCCGGGTCATCACGGGAGGACGCAGCCGCCGCGCAGGTCGCCGGCGGGTACGGCTCTACCGCTCGCCGGGCGCGGGCCTGATGGCCCGCTTCCCGGCGGGTCGGGCGATCCTCCAACCCGCCGCGACCACGGTGATGAAAGAGGTGAACAGAAAGGCGTCAAAGGCCTTGATGCCGAACGCCCAGGCCACTATCC
>JBPCJI010000195.1:0-3412 GCA_051005475.1 Thermoleophilaceae bacterium | reverse complement strand
GGCGGATCCCGATCGTGGCCGGGACGTCCGAGTTCGTTCTCTCGGATCCCGACACCAACCCGGCCGCCTACCACGCGCTGTCGTTTGCGTTGTATGCGCGGGCGACCAGACTGCTCGGGCGGCGGGCTTCGAGGCGCAACCGGGCGGTGCTCCGCGAGCTGGCCCGGACGACCGAACAGATCGTCGCTCCGGATGGGGACCTTGCGTATTGGGGCCGGTCGGCCCAGCAGGTGTGGACGTTGGCCGCAGCCGCCTACGGCCTCGCGGTGACGGCCGGACTGCCGGGCTTTGATTCGACCGTGAGAACGAAATACTACGCCCTTGCCGACAGGCTGCTGCGCCGTCTCGGCACATACGGGGTGGGCGCGAGGGGCGAATGGCTGACACCAGCGCTCAAGCAAGATTTCGCGGCCGGTAGCAGGAGCTTGGATCCCTACGCTCGCGCGACTGAATACACGGGCCTCGCCTTGGTGACGCTCAACTGGGCTGACCAGCTGCTGCCACTCCAAGCGTCGCCGGATGCTCTCGCCGGTACCCCGAATCAGTCGATAGTAGGTCAGGGCGTCGGCCGGTTTGCGACGGTCCGGATCGGCGATCTGTGGTACGCGGTAAAGGAGCAGGCCGTCGGGGAGAGGGGCATCGGTGACCTCCGCTATGACTTCGGGGTGGTCGCATTCAAGCGCCTGGACGCTGGGACCTGGAGCGATGTCAGTCCACTGCGACCGCTCGGATCCGGAAGCGCAGGCCCCGTGCTCTTGACCGATCAAGGTCCGGCCTTCCCATCCGGGGAGAGCATGGTCGTCTCAGAGGACGACGGAAGCGTGCTCATCCGTGGCGGGTTTCGCTATTCCGACGGCAGCTGGGCGAGGCGCGAGGTGGAGTTCACCGTCAGACCGACCGAGGACCGGCGCTGCGTGATGACAGGCGTGGGAGCCTCGCCAGGTGACCGCATTGAATTCTCCGCATTTTTCCGCGGAGAGGTCACCCCCGCGATTAACGGCAGCCAGGTCGAGTCGGGCGGCCAGCAGGTGAGCTTCAATCTCCCAATTCGACCGGCGGAACCCGAGCGCGGGTACTCCTCCAGCTCAGACGCCCACGTCACGCGGCAACGGATCGAAGTAGAGAGCCCCGGGACACAGCTCGTCAGCATGACTGCGTGCTAGGGCTGCTGCCGACGGTGGGCTTGCGTCTGCGGCCCGACGCTCGATGGGAACGGCGAGCCCCGCGTCCGGCACTCTTAAAGGTCGAGGTGCGCGCGCGTCAGCGCCTCGAGGAAGTAGTAGTCGCCGTAGATCAACCCGGTGTTCGCGATCCCGTGTCCGTAGTCAGCGGTGCCGTGGAGGAGGATCGACCGTGTTGAGGTCCCGCGAGCAAGGTATCGGGGGGACGCGAGTGTGCGCACTGTGGCGACTGCCGCCCGCCTGAATCGGCGGCTGCGCGCGCGTCGCGGTTCGAGGCGCGCTAGGTCCAGGAGACCCGAGGCCGCGATCGCCGCCGCCGAGCTGTCACGCGCTGGAGCAAAGGAGCCCTCCGCCGGGAGGCCGGTGCCTCGCAGCAGGGCGGGAGCGTCGAAGTCCCAGAACGGCACCCCGTTTCGGGGCACGTGGCGCAGCCACCAGTCGGCTACGCGACGAGCCCCTTCGAGCAGGCGCTGGTCGCCGGTGTTCCGATAGGCCGTGGTAAGGCCGTAGATCGCCCACGCCTGGCCGCGGGACCAGGTCGACTCGGCATCCGCGCCCTGGCCGGTCGCTTTTTGCAGCACGCTGCCAGTCGCGGTGTCGTAGTCGACGATGTGGTAAGTGCTCCCGTCCGGGCGCACGTGATCACGCAGCGTGGTGAGCGCATGGCGATAAGCCATCTCGCGCCACGCGGGTGGACCGCCATGGCGGGCCCCCCAGAAGAGCAGCTCGATATTCATCAGGTTGTCGATGATCACCCTGAAGCGAGGGCCCGCTTGGCCCCACGAGCGGGTGGCGCCGACCGCGTCGTTGAAGCGAGAGGCGAGTGAGCCGGCCGCAGTCAAGGCCACGCGCCGGTATTGCGGCTTGCGGGTGAGCCGCCAAGCGGTCACGTATGAGGGCAAGAACATGAAGCCGACGTCGTGAGTGGAGGTGTTCAGCCGCTGGCCTGCAAGCATCACCTGACGCCGGGCTGCGCGAAGGCGCCAGGTTCGATCGCCTGTTTGCCCGTAAACGAGCCACATCGCGCCCGGCAGAAAGCCGCTCGTCCACCGCTCAGGCCCCGTGACCCGCCAGCGGCCGGAGCGTCTTGTGCTGCTCGGATAGAGCCCCTCGGCGAGGTTTGCATCCGTGCGAGCCAGCTGGCTCTCAGCGAAGGCCATCACTGGGCCGGCCGCCGCCGGCGCGGGACAGGCGACAGCCGCGAGCCACACCACGGCGAGCGTCGGGATGGTCCGGCGCAAGCTCATTCGTGAAACGAGGCTAGCTCAGCCAGAGAGCCGAGCGCGCTGCACCCGAGCCGCTGAGGGCCTGCACGAACCCCTCGAGCTGCCGGGTGGTCCAGCACTCGAAGACGCCGTCGCAGTAGGGCTCGTAGGCGGCCATGACGGAGTCGCAGTAGTTCCAGTACAACTGCGGCTCGGGGTTCATCCAGAACGTCCGTCCCGCGCGCGCGGCCACGTGGGAGAAGACCTTCGCATGGGGCTCGCGGCCATTGGTGCGCGCATCGCCGAGAACGATGACGGTGGAGCGGGGATCGAGGTCGTTGACGACCTGATCCAGGAACTCGAGCCAGACCCGGCCGTAGTCGGTGTAGCCCGAGACGTCGGCCACGCCGGCGTCGCCCGCGATCGCGCGGGAGACCGCGGCGAACGAGCGCTCGCGCTCGAACAGGTCGGTCACCTCCGAGATCCGCTCGACGAACACGAACGAGCGCAGCTTGCGGAACGTGTCGTGCAGGGCGTGCAGCACGGAGAGGAAGAAGACGCTGGCGCTCGTGACGCTCGTCGACACGTCGCAGAGCACGAACAGCTCCGGGCGGCGCGGGCGCCTGGGGCGAAAGCGCGGGTCGAGCGGCACGCCGCCGGTCTGCAGCGACTGTCGCATCGTCCTGCGCACGTCGATCACCGACGAGCGGCTCCGGCCGCGGTGCTCGCTCCCGTGCGTGGCGAGTCGCCGGCGTAGCTGGGCGACCACCCGGTGCACGGAGGCGAGGTCCTGCGCGGGACCGGTGGGCAGCGCGCGATCCAGGTCGCGCAGCGGCTTGGCGGGCGGAAACGTCTCGGTGCGCTGGATCAGCGCGCGCTCGAGCTCTCGCCGGATGTGGGCCTCGAGCCGGCGCAGACGCTCGCGCGGGACGCCGTCAGGATCGAGCGGCTCGCCGGCCCGGCCCTCGCCCTTGAGGCCCAGGGTGCGGCGGATGCGCTGCACGTCCACGCCGATCACGCCGGAGC
>JBPCJI010000194.1:0-3095 GCA_051005475.1 Thermoleophilaceae bacterium | reverse complement strand
GGTCTAGGCAGGACGATGGCAGGCGATCGCCGTCCACCGGATCTCGGCTCGAGCCACCGAGCCGGCGGCTCCCTCGCCGGGAGCCGTGCCGGTCGCGCCGGGGTCAAGCGGTGGCCGGAGCGTCGGCCGCCGAGCCCGGCCGCTCCGCCGGAGCAGCCGCCCCAGGCACGGCGCGGCCGGTGCTGTTCCAGTCGCGGAAGGTGCCGCGATAGAGGGCCTGGACGACCCAGACGAAGTAGAGCCCGGCCGGGACCGCGAGCCAGTCCACCGCCAGGCCGTGGGCGTCGGCAGAGTAGCGGCCGGTGGTCACGTAGTAGGCATACGCGCCGTGCATCAGCGCGCAGGTGGGCATGATCACCGCGAGCGCGATGCCCGACACCGACCAGCCGCCAAGCGGCCTCCTGTTGGCGAGCTGGGTGCGCATCAGGTAGAAGCCGATCGCGGAGTAGATGAACACCAGCAGCAGGTTCGGCAGCGCGCTCGGCACCGCGGCGAGGCTGATCGCCGAGGAGCCGGCCACGATCGCGACCAAGACCCCCACGTAGATGCCCGCGGCGAAGGGGATCGCGGCGACCCACCCGGGCGTGCCGGCGATGAAGCGGTCCCCGCGGCCGCCGGAGAACGCCTCGATGCGCAGCAGGAACCAGATCACGCCCGCGGGGAATCCGATCAGAACAGCCACGAGGTCGAGCGTTCCCCCCGTGCGGCCTTCGGCCAGGACGTGGATGCCGTGCACGAGGTGGTGGGGCCCGCAGGTGAACGCCATCGCCACCCACGCCGCGCCGAAGTGCGAGAAGCCCATCGTGCGCCAGTTGCGGCGCATCTCGATCAACGTCATCGTGCCGTACTGGGTGTAGACCAGCCCGAGCACGACGTTGAGGATGCCGACGCTGGTGACGGTCACTGGGGCCTCGCGGGGATGCCGACGCTGGTGACGGTCACTGGATCCTCGCGGGAATGCCTATCTGGCGCATGAACTCGCGGATCACGAACGGGTCGCCGAGGCCGGGTCGAGCCCTGGCGTTGAAGCCCTCGAGCTCCAGGTTCTCGGGCTCGGTGGGGCGGCCAAACCAGAAGCCCTGCACCAGCCCGCAGCCGAGCTCGCGCAGCTCGGCTGCCTGGTCCTCGCGCTCCACGCCCTCCGCCACCACGGTTATCCCGAGCCCTTTGGCCAGGGAGAGCAGCGCTGCCACGATCGCCCGTGAGACGTCGCCCTCCCGCAGGCCGCTGACGAATGTGCGGTCGAGCTTCAGGATGTCGAGCGGCAGGCCGCGGAAGTGGGCGAGCGAGGTGGCGCCCTTCCCGAAGTCATCGAGGGCGATCCGCACACCGCCGGCGCGCAGGTCGCGGAGGGTGTTCCCGATCCGCTCGGGCTGGCGCGCCACGGTGGACTCCACGAGCTCGAGGCAGAGGCACTGGGCGGGCAGCCCGGCGCGGCGCAGGATCGCGTCGACGCCCTCGGCGAAGTCGGGCTGGGCCAGCTGGGCAGGGGAGATGTTCACGGACACCGACAGGTTGCGCCCGGCCCGCCGCCACTCCGCACCCTGCCGGCAGGCCTCCTCGAGCACCCACTCACCGATCGGAAGGATCAGGCCGTTCTGCTCGGCCAGCGGCACGAAAGCCGCGGGGGGCACGACGCCACGCTCGGGGTGGTGCCAGCGCAGCAGCGCCTCGCACGCAACGACCTGGCCGTCGGCCAGCGAGACGACCGGCTGATAGACCAGCCGCAGCTCCTTGCGGGGGAGCGCCTTGCGCAGCTCGCGCGCCAGTTCCAACCGCTCCGCCACCTCCTCGCGCATCAGGTCGTCGAACAGCTCTGCGCGCCCGCGCCCGGCGGCCTTCGCCCGGTACATGGCGGTGTCGGCCTCTCGCAGCAGGCGCTCCGGCGTGGGGCGCTCGTCGCTCGGCCCCGCTGCCACGATGCCGATGCTCGCGCCCACGACCACCTCCTCCTCGCCCGCGGTCAGGGGCAAGGTGAAGGCCTCGACGATGCGGGCGGCCAGCGCGTGCGCCCGCGAATCGCCGGGGAGATCCTCGGCGAGCACCACGAACTCATCGCCGCCAAGCCGTCCCACCGTGTCACCCGCGCGCACGGTGGCCTCCAGGCGCCGCGCGGCTGCCACGAGCACAAAGTCGCCGGTTTCATGTCCGCGCGTGTCGTTGACCGCCTTGAAACGGTCGAGATCGACGAACAGGACCGACACCGATCCGCCTGTGCGAGCCACGCGGTCGAGCGCGTGCCCGAGGCGATCGATCAGCAGGGCCCGGTTTGGCAGCCCCGTGAGCGGATCGTGGATGGCCCGAAGCTCCAGCCGCTTGCGCTCGGTCACGTCCCTTGCGGTCGTGTACCAGCTCTTCCCATCGGAGCGCGCGCTCCACAGCAGCCAGCGCCAGCCGCCGTCCCGGTGCAGAAAACGATTCTCAAAGTCGACGATCTCGTATCCGGCAACGCCGATGTTGGAGGTCACCTGAGCCGTGCGCTCGCGATCGTCGGGATGGACGAAGTCCATGAACAGCTTGGTGGTCATCTCTCCCCGCGTCCATCCGAGCGTGGCCTCCCAGGCGGGGCTGAGCTCGCTGAAGCGGCCGTCCAGCTCCGTGGTGGCGAGCAGGTCGGGGGAGCGCTCGAAGGGGTTGACTACTGCGCCCACATGGGCGGTAGGGTCTGTGTCTGGCATTTGCGAGGCGAGTGTCACGGGAGGGCGTCTTCATTGATCGACCCCGGTGCCCCGGGCCCTGAGTCGTACATGTGTCCAGGTGGGCGGGTAAGGCTCAGGCTCGGGAGGCTGTGGAGTCAGCCCCACGCAAAACGGGGGCGGGCAACCTGCCCGCCCCCGTTTTGGAGCTTCCTGCGTGGCTGCTGCCTACGGCTGCTGCTAGCGGCGCGTCACGACCTCGCAGTTGCGGGTGCGGTCGCGACGGTCCGCGATCACGCGATCGAAGCCGCGGCCGCAGTCGACCCCGTCACGCGCGTCGTCACGGACGAAGATCCTGTCGTTTCCGCTGCCGCCGAAGACCCGGTCGTTTCCGCTGCCGGCGAAGAGCCGGTCGTTTCCGCTGTTGCCGGATACCCGGTCGTTTCCGCTGTTGCCGGA
>JBPCJI010000193.1:0-4937 GCA_051005475.1 Thermoleophilaceae bacterium | reverse complement strand
GTCGAAGACCGCCTCGAGCGCCGCGATCTCGAGCTCGATCTGCTCCTTGTCCACGTGCTTGGTCATTCCGAAGTCCAGGAAGGCCACCTTGCCGTCGTCCATCAGGAGGTAGTTGCCCGGATGGGCGTCCGCGTTGAAGTGCTGAAGGTGGTAGAGCGACCCGAAGCAGAAGCGGAAGACGATCTCCGCGAAGCGGTCGCGGTCGGGCTGGGGCAGCTCCTTGACGTGGTCGAAGCCCACGCCCTCCACCCACTCGCTCACCAGCACCCGCCCGCGCGAAAGGCGGGTGATCACGTCGGGGACGTGGATGAACGGGTGCCCCCGGTACCCGCGCGCGAACGCACGCTGATTCTGGGCCTCGTACTCGTAGTCGAGCTCCTCGAGCACGCGCTCCTTCAGCTCCGCGGCGGCGGCCTTGGCATCGAGGCCCGGGGCGATCGCCTTTGCCAGGCGCATGATCATCGTCGCGTTCTGCATGTCGGCCCGCAGCGCCTCCGCCACCCCCGGGTACTGGATCTTCACGGCCACCGCGCGGCCGTCGGGAAGCCTCGCGCGGTGCACCTGGCCGATCGAGGCGGCGGCCGCGGCCTCATGCTCGAAGTCGTCGAAGAGCTCCTCGACCGGATCGTCCCACTCCTGCTCCAGCACGCTCTTGACCTGGCGCCACGGCATCGGCGGCGCCGAGGTGCGCAGTCCCGCCAGCTTTTGCTGATAGAGATCGCGGTACTCGTCCGGCAGGAAGTCGGTGTCGATGAAGGAGGCGAGCTGCCCGATCTTCATCGCGGCGCCCTTCATCGTCCCGAGGGTGTCGACCATCCGCTCAGCGGCCTCGAGGTGTCGCTTGTCGATTTGCTCGGCGCCGCGTTCCTTCGAGCGGGCGACGTTCGCCGCGCGCGTGCCCGCGTAGCGGGCTCCCTGGGCGCCGATCACCGATCCCACCTGGGCGGTGCGGCGCACCCTGCCCTTAGGAATCGAGCGATCGTCGTCGGTCATGCGGAGACAGCGTAGACCGCGCCCTCGCTACACTGGCCGACCCCATGGCCGACACTGCACGCCCATCACTGAATGTCGAGGAGCGCACGGAGCGCGGCTCACGAGCGACCCGCCGCCTTCGGCGCGCCGGCCAGGTGCCCGGCGTCCTCTACGGAGGCAGCCACGATCAGACGGTCACCTTCAAGGTCGGCCACCGTGACCTGCGCAGCGTGCTCGTCGACGGCTCCGCCCTGATCGACGTGAAGATCGGCGGCGAGCGGTCCGTCCCCGCGATCCTCAAGGAGCAGCAGGTCCACCCCGTGCGCGGCGACGTCATGCACGTGGACTTCCTGGAGGTCCGCCTCGACCAGAAGATCCACGCCGTGGTGGCCGTCGAGCTCGAGGGCACCGACGAGGCCCCAGGCGTCAAGGAGGGCGGCGTGCTCGACCAGATCACGCGCGAGCTGAACATCGAGGCCCTGCCCACGGACATCCCCGAGAGCGTGCTGGTGGACGTATCGCACATGGACATCGGCTCCACGCTGACGCTCTCCGAGGTCTCGGTGGAGGCCGGTGTCGAGTTCCTCGACGATCCGGAGGAGACCACCATTGCGACGGTCGTACCGCCGACCGTCGAAGAGGAGCCGGAGATCGAGGAGGAGACGGCGCTCGTGGGTGAGGACGGCGAGCCCGCTGCCGAAGCCGACGAGGAGTCAGACGACGCCTCAAGCGCCGACCCCGAGTAGCGCTCCGTCATGGGCCTGTTCCGCCGCGGCGGGGCGGAGGCGAAGGGGCAGCGGGGTGGAGGCAGGGTCGACTGGCTGATCGTCGGTCTCGGGAACCCCGGTGACGAGTACCTGCGCACACGGCACAACGTCGGGTTCGAGGTGGCCACGCTGGCGGCCGAGCGGTGGGGCATGCCGCGGGCGAGGAAGAGATACGGCGGCCTCTACTCGGACGGTCGCACCGGGCCGGGCGGGCCCCGCGTGGGGATTCTGCTTCCCCAGACCTACATGAACGAGTCCGGGAGGGCGGCGGGTCCGGCGCGTGGCGCGGTCGGCGTGGAGCTCGATCGCGTGGTGGCCGTGCACGACGAGATCGATCTGCCCTTCGGTCGCGTCGAGGCGCGCCTGGGTGGCGGCCTCGCCGGCCACAACGGCCTGAAGTCCCTCAGGCGAGAGCTGGGCGGGGCCGAGTTCCAGCGCATCCGGGTCGGCGTGGGCCGGCCCGATTCCACCGATCCCGAGATCGTGTCCGCGCACGTGCTCGGCCGCTTCCGAGAGTCGCCCGAGGAGGTGCGCGCGCTCCTGGACCGCGCGGCTGACGAGTTGGAGCGGCTGGTCGGCGCCGCGCCGGCATCTCCCTAGAATCGTCCGCGGGGCAGCCGCTCACCGGGGCCCTCGCCGCGCGGCACGGCCGGGCGGCCGCTCTGCGTGCCCATGTCCCTTCGCCAGCTCCTGACATACGCCCACGAGGACCCGGCGGTCGACGCGCTTGGCGCGGCCACGCACGAGGGGCCCCAGCGCGCCTTCGTGTCCGCGAGCCTGCGGCCCTACCTGCTCGCCTCGCTGCTCGACCTCGAGCCCTCCCGCCCGGCACTCGTGGTGGCGGGAGACGACCGCGCGGCTCGCGACCTGGCGGCGGATCTGAGGCAGTTCCTGGGGCCCCGTCCCGTGCATCTCTACCCCGCCCGCGGCGTCCAGTACGAGTCGCACCTGACGCCGCCGCCGCATCTCGTGGGTCTGCGGATCGCAGCGCTGGACGCCCTCCTGGCCCAGGAATCCGTCGGCGAGGGTGCCGCCGTGGTGATCGCCAGCGCGGTGGCTCTCGCCGAGAAGGTCCCCGATCCCGAGCTGCGCCCGCACGGATTCCGGATCGAGAAGGGAGGCCTGCTCGACCTGGAGGAGACCGCCGCGCAGCTCGTGGCGTGCGGGTACGAGCGCGCCGATCAGGTCGAGGAGCGCGGCCAGTTCGCCCTGCGCGGCGACATCCTCGACGTCTACCCGGCCACCGAGGAGCGTGCGGTGCGATGCGAGCTCTTCGACGTCGAGGTCGAGCGCCTGACCTTCTTCTCCACGTTCACCCAGCGCTCGCTCGAGGAGGTCGAGGGGGTGGCGATCGAGCCCGCGGCGGAGCTTGGCCCCGAGCACCGCGAGCTGGCCGAGATGGCCGCCGAGGGTGAGGCGGAGGACCGCCCCGACATCGCCGAGCTGCTGCCCGTCGAGCGCTTCGGCGAGCTGCTCGACCTCCTGCCCGAGGAGAGCATCGTGGCGGTGGCGGCCGAGGAGGAGCTGGCACCCGCCCTGCGGGACTACTGGGACGACGTCACGACGAGCTTCCACGACGCCGATGCCCACCACCTGTACGTCTCCCCCGAGCGCCTGGAGCAGACCCTCGGCGAGCGCGCGACGCTGTGGCTGTCGAGCATCTCCGGCGATCAGCCCCACGCCTTCCGCGCGCAGGCGGCCGACACCGCCGCGAGGAACCTGAGAGCCGCCGAGCCCGAGCTCGAGAAGCTGGTGCGCTCGGGCTATCGCACGGTCGTGGCCTGGGCGCGGCGAGGGGAGGCCGAACGCGCCGCCTACAACCTGGACCGCGTGCGGGCCGCCTTCCTCGACGGCAGGCCGGCACCCCACGAGCCGGGAGTCTCCTTCGCGGCGGCCACGCTGCGCGAGGGCTTTCTCTCGCCACAGCTGAAGCTCGCGATCCTGCCCGAGCACCGTCTGCTGCGCCGGCGCGAACGCCCGGCCGGCCCGCACACCGGAGCGGGGGCGATCGCCTCCTTCACCGACCTGCGGGCCGGCTCACCGGTCGTGCACGACGGTCACGGGATCGCCCGCTTCACGGGCTTCGAGACCAAGACGGTGGCGGGGACCACGCGCGACTACCTCGAGCTGGAGTTCAAGGGCGGCGACCGCGTCTTCGTGCCATCGGACCAGCTCCACAAGATCAGCCGCTACGTGGGGGCCGACGCCGGGGACCCCCCGCTCTCGAAGCTCGGCGGCAAGCAGTGGGAGCAGCAGAAGCTGCGCGCCAGGCGCGCGGCGGAGGCGCTCGCGGGCGAGCTGATCAACCTCTACGCGGAGCGCAAACGGCGCTCCGGGCACGCCTTCCCGCTCGACAGCGAGTGGCAGGTGGAGTTCGAGGGCGCCTTCCCGTTCCGCGAGACCCCCGACCAGCTCGAGGCGATCGAGGCCGTGCGCGCGGACATGGAGGAGGCGCGTCCGATGGACCGCCTGATCTGCGGCGACGTGGGCTATGGCAAGACCGAGGTGGCCCTGCGCGCCGCGTTCAAGGCCGCCGCGGACTCCAAGCAGGTGATGTTCCTGGTGCCCACGACGGTGCTCGCCCAGCAGCACTTCGGCACCTTCACCGAGCGGCTGCGGGACTATCCGTTCCGGATCGAGGTGGTCTCACGCTTCCGTGAGGCCAAGGACACCCGCGCGGCCCTGAAGGACTACGAGGATGGCAAGGTGGACATCATGATCGGCACCCACCGCCTGCTCTCCCGCGACGTGCGGCCCAAGGAGCTTGGTCTTCTGATCGTTGACGAGGAGCAGCGCTTCGGCGTCAAGCAGAAGGAGTTGCTGCGCCAGATCAAGCTGCGTGTCGACGTGCTGTCGCTCAGCGCGACCCCCATCCCGCGCACGCTGCAGATGTCCCTGGCGGGCCTGCGCGACATCTCGGTGATCGAGACCCCGCCGGAGGGCCGCCGGCCCGTGAAGACCTACGTGGGCGAGTACGCCGAGGAGCTCGTGCGCCGAGCGCCCGAGCGCGAGCTCGAGCGCAAGGGACAGGCGTTCTTCCTGCACAACCGCGTGGAGACGATCGACGAGACCGCGGAGCGCGTGCGCGCAATGTGCCCACAGGCGGAGGTGCTGGTGGCCCACGGGCAGATGGAGGAGAAGCAGCTCGAGCGCGTGATGCTGAGCTTCCTGCGCGGCGAGGCCGACGTGCTCGTCTGC
>JBPCJI010000192.1:0-3030 GCA_051005475.1 Thermoleophilaceae bacterium | reverse complement strand
TGTTCATCACGACCGCGAACCAGCTCGAGCCGATCCCGCCGCCCCTGCGCGACCGGATGGAGGTGATCGACCTCGCGGGGTACACGGAGGAGGAGAAGCTCGAGATCGCAAAGCGCTATCTCGTGCCCCGCCAGATCGAGCACAACGGCCTGGTTCCCTCGAAGATCGAGTTCACCGAGGATGCCCTGAGGCTGCTGGTCGAGGGCTATACGCGCGAGGCGGGTGTACGCAACCTCGAGCGCGAGATCGGCGCGGCCTGCCGCAAGGTGGCGCGCGAGTATGCCGAGGGCACCCGCAGGTCCAAGCGGATGGTGCGCTCCAAGCAGGTCACCGAGCTGCTCGGCAGGCGCCGGTTCCAGCCCGAGGTGGGGCGGCGCACCGGCGAGCCCGGCGTGGCCACGGGCCTGGCGTGGACCCCTGCGGGGGGAGGTGTGCTGTTCGTGGAGGCCACCGCGTTCCCCGGAGAAGGCAAGCTCCAGATCACCGGACAGCTCGGTGACGTGATGAAGGAGTCGGCCGCCGCCGCGCTCTCCTACATCAAGCGCAACGTGGCCTCGCTGGGCGACCGCGTGCCCGCGGGCTTCTTCGGCGCCAACGACGTCCACCTGCACGTTCCGGCCGGCGCGATCCCCAAGGACGGCCCGAGTGCCGGGATCACGATGGCCACGGCGCTCGCGTCGCTCGCGAGCGGGCGCCCCGTGCGATCGGACACGGCGATGACCGGTGAGATCACGCTCACCGGGCTCGTACTCCCGATAGGCGGGCTGAAGGAGAAGTCGCTGGCCGCCCAGCGTGCCGAGATCACGCGGGTGATCGCTCCGCGGCGCAATGAGGACGACCTCGAGGACTTTCCACCGAACCTCCTGAAGGCGATGGAGTTCGTCTTCGTGGACACCGTCGACGAGGTGTTTTCCGCCGCCTTGGAGCCAGAGCGCGGGCGGGCCGCGGGCCGGGGCAAGAACGGCGCGAAGGGACGCGGTCGCGTGGCGGCGGTGGCTTCGGGTGTCACGGTGGCTCCGTCCGGGTAGTGTTTTCTCCCGTACCCGGAGAGCACAGGCAGGCACCCACAGCGGAGGAGAGCCCATGGCATCGAAGAAGAAGGCCGCGAAGGTCGGAGCCGGAGCGATTTCGGCGGGCGCAGCCGCCCGCGAGAACCAGTATGTGCAGCGCTTGATGGAGGATCCAGAGTTGCGTGACAACCTGCGCACGGCGTTCGAGTCTGCGCGCAAGGCCTACGGCCGCATGAACGGCAAGGGGCCGGCGAAGGCGCTGGATGACAAGAAGGTCCAGAAGGAGCTCAAGCAGGCGGCGGAGTCGCTTCGGGGCGCGGCCGACTCGCTGCGCGCAAAGCCCAAGCGCAAGAAGCGCCGCGGGCGCCTGCTCCTTGTGGTCCTTGTCGGCGCCGGGGTCGCGGTCGGCCTGAACGAGGGGCTGCGCAAGAAGGTTCTCGACGCGCTGTTCGGAGCCGAGGAGGAGTTCGAGTACACCTCGACCACCACCCCGGAGACGAAGGCCGGCTGGGAGCCGGCCAAGGCGTAGGAGGCCACTCGCCCCACGGAGACCGTCTCGAGGAGGCGCCCTGAGGGGCGCCTCGCTCGATGCCGCTCACCTCCGGTTGGATTCGCCACCTGCGCCCGCGGGCGCGAGCCGTGCGTGGAGGGCTGCACCCGATTTCGGCCCTCAAGATCGCCGCCGGCCGTCACGACGACGTGCGGTTGGCCGGCGTACGGCTGACCGGAGCCCACCCGCGTGGGGTGGCGAACACGGCCGTCGAGGTCGCGGCCGGCGAGTACGCGGCGCCGGGCTTCGAGATTGCGCCTGGGGACCGGGTGGTGGACGTGGGCGCCAATGTGGGCGCCTTCGCGGTGCTGGCGGCCCGCCGAGGGGCCGGCGTGGAGGCCTACGAGCCGCACCCGGAGACGTTCGTCCATCTCGAGCGCAACGCCGCGGGACTGGCAGTGAAATGTGTGCAGGCGGCGGTCGTGGCACGGTCGCCGCCGCGAGGGACCGTGACGCTCGAGCTCGATCGGGACTCCGATACCCGCCACCGCGTCGGCGGCTCGGGCATCGAGGTTCCCGCAGTCACGCTGGCCGAGGCCGTCGCCGGCGGCTGTGACCTGCTGAAGCTCGACTGTGAGGGCGCCGAGTTCGAGCTCCTGGAGGCGACGCCGGAGGACTCGTGGCGGGAGGTGCGGCGGATCGCATGCGAGGTCCACCCGTGGGCCGGATCGGTGGAGGCGCTGGCCGGGCGGCTGTCGGGCATCGGGTTCGAGACGCGCGTGGAGCCGAGGCGCGCGGGTCTCACGCTGCTGTTCGCGCGCCGGCGGGCCGCCGGCAGTTAGGACGGGCACAGTGCCTGAGGGCTCGGAAATCTTCGGGGAGGCTCAGTAGGGGGCCGTCAACCCCGGAAACATCGGGAAGTGCTTCACGTTCCCCGTCGCCAGCTCCGCTCCGAGGTGCTGGGCCGTGCCCGCCACGGCGAGGTCCGCGGCGTCGATGCCTGGGTGGCTCGCGCGAAAGCGCCGCGCAAGATCGCCCGCACGGCGCGCGATCGACTCCTCCAGCGGGATCCACTCGATCAGCGCGAACAGCGCCTCCGCGCTGTGTAGGTCGGCCGACCTCAGTCCCGTGATCACCTCGATTCGGGTGACCTCTGAGCAGGCTGGGCGGTCCGCCAGCGAGCCGAGGTAGGCGCCTGCCGAGGGGGAGCCGCGGAGGTGGTCGATGAGGATGGTCGTGTCGAGGACGACCCTCACTCGCGGCGCTCGAGCTCCGCGAGCTTGCGAGCTCCGGCTGCCCGCATGACGTCGACGTGATCGTCGGGGAGATAGGGAGCTATCCCGCCGGTAGAGCGCAGGGCATCGTTCCAGCGCGCGCGCCATTCGTCGCCCTCGGGAGTCAGATAGGCGTCGATCGCCTCCCGGATGACACTGGAACGGGTGGTACCGGCTTCCGCGGCGCGCTCATCGAGCCGGGCAGCATGCTTCTCGTCGAGGTAGATCTGGGTTCGCCTCACGATGTATAAGCATA
>JBPCJI010000191.1:0-2623 GCA_051005475.1 Thermoleophilaceae bacterium | reverse complement strand
TCACATTCGCGGCCATCAAGGCCACGATCGGGCTGCGCGTGACCGATGAGCAGGAGGACGCGGGGCTCGACATCGTCGAGCACGGGATGTACGGCTATCCCGAGCAGTTCATACCGCCGGCGGAGTTCGGGGCGGCGTCAACGGGCCCGGCGGCCTCGGGCGCGGCCATCCCCGCGGTCACCGGCTCGAGTACCCCGCCCCGCCATGAGGAGGTGCCGGCATGAAGAAGGTAGAGGCATTCATTCGCCACGAGGCGTTCGAGCCGATCCGCACGGAGCTGCTCGACAAGGGGTTTCCGAGCCTCTCGATCTCCGAGTACAAGGGCTCGGGCAGGCAGAAGGGCATCACGGAGCAGTACCGCGGCTCCGAGATGACCATCCACCTGCGTCCAAAGCTCAAGCTCGAGATCGTGGTGGACGACACCGATGTCAGGCCGATCATCGACACGATCCTCAGGCACGCCCGCACGGGTCAGGTGGGGGACGGGAAGATCTTCGTCATCCCGGTGGAGGAGGCCGTCCGCATCCGCACCGGTGAGGACGGCACGGAGGTCCTTCAGGCCCACGAGACGGAGGAGATCCCGGCGGGCACCTAGCCCCGGCGGTGCAGACGATGCCCGTGACCGCTCCCGAGTCGCTCCCGTCGCCGCGCGGCGCCCACCTGGAGATGGTGGGCGCCGTGCTGGCCGGGGACGGCCTGGAGCGGTTCGCGGAGATCGCGGCGGCGCACACCGGCGCGCCGGTGGCGGTGGTCGTGCCCCGGCTCGCCGCGCCGGTCGAGGCGTGGGCTCCGTATGAGCGCTACGTGGCAAAGCGCCTGGCGGGGGGCAGGCCCGACCGGCCGCCGGAGGTGTGCGCCGAGGTGCCGATCGTCTCGGGCAAGCAGGAGTTGGGCGCCGTGCTGCTCCTTGGCAAGGGGAGCGCCGACGCCGGCGAGTACCTGCACGTGGCGGCCGTCGCAGCGCTCACCGAGGTGGCGGTGGCCGAGGCCCGCGACGAGACCGAGCAGACCCTTCGCGGCTCGTTCCTGGAGGAGGTGCTCACGCGGGACGACCTCGACCCCGGTGACATCGTGCGGCGCGCGGCGCGGCTGGGCTGCGACCTCAGCGCGGGCGCCGTCGGTCTCTGCGCGGACCCGGGCGAGCGGGCGCCGGGACGCCTGCTCGCCGCCATCTCGGGAGAGCGTCCGGGAGCGCTCGCCCAGACCGTGGGCGGGCGCGTGTACGCGTTGCTTCCCGGGAGCGTGGAGGACGCGCGCCGGGTGGCGGGGCGCCTCGGGCAGGCGCTCGTCGGTATCTCGTCCCACTACTCGGACGCCGGCGACGTCCGCCGTGCCCTGGAGGAGGCCGACCTCGTCCTAGGCGTGACGCTGGCCGGCGGGGGGCCACCCGGTGAGGAGATCGGGGGCGGCACCTACCGGCTCCTGTTCCGGGTCCTCGCGAGCCATCCCGAGGAGGTCAAGAGCTTCTACGAGGACACGCTCGCGCCGCTCGTGCGTTACGACGGCCAGTACTCCACGGACCTGGTCGGCACGCTCGAGGCCTACCTCTCCCAGAACTGCAACATGAACGCCACCGCGCAGGCCATCCACGCCCACCGTCACACGGTGAGCTACCGCCTCGAGCGCGTGAAGGAGCTCTCCGGCCTGGACCCGTTCACCTCGGAGGACCGCGAACGGCTGGGGCTCGGGCTGAAGGCCTACCGGATCATCGAGCCGCGCCTGCCCAGATAAGAGGGTGCGGGTAAAGTTCCCGCGCCCGAACCGACCGGAGGATTTACAGCACGCATGTCACGCATTCGCCAGCAGAACGTAACCGCCGCCCAGTGGAGCCCCAACGGGAAGGCGCTCGGCGCGGTCGACCTCACCCAGCCCGCGAACAACCCGTTCGGCACGAACGTCTTCTCCCTCTCGGTCCAGCGACAGCGGCTCCCGAAGGACGTCTTCAAGCGGCTCCAGCGGACGCTCGAGCAGGGCGAGGCGATCGATTCCTCGCTCGCCGACGCCGTGGCCAACGCGATGAAGGACTGGGCGCTCGAGAACGGCGCCACGCACTTCACCCACATGTTCCAGCCGCTCACGGGCCAAACCGCGGAGAAGCACGACTCCTTCTTCAACCCCGCCGGCGACGGCACCGCGATGGCCGAGTTCTCCGGCAAGGAGCTGATTCAGGGCGAGCCCGATGCTTCGTCATTCCCGACCGGCGGCGTGCGGGCGACCTTTGAGGCCCGCGGATATACGGCGTGGGATCCAACCAGCCCGGCATTCATCCTCGAGAACCCCAACGGGGCGCTGTTCTGCATCCCGACCGCCTTCGCGTCGTGGACCGGCGAGGCGCTCGACGCGAAGATCCCGCTGCTGCGCTCGATGGATGCGCTCTCGAGGACGGCGATCCGGGCGCTGCGGCTGCTGGGCGACGATCAGGCGGGGCGCGTGTTCACCACCGTCGGTCCCGAGCAGGAGTACTTCCTGATCGACGAGCAGTACTACTTCGAGCGTCCCGACCTGATCAACACCGGCCGCACGCTGTTCGGAGCCCAGCCGCCCAAGGGGCACGAGCTGGACGACCACTACTTCGGCTCGATCCCCGAGCGCATCCTCGCGTGCATGATGGAGACCGAGCTCG
>JBPCJI010000190.1:0-4459 GCA_051005475.1 Thermoleophilaceae bacterium | reverse complement strand
GGTGATCGAGTTCCCGACGCGCGAGGACCCGATGGTCAAAAAGTTGCTCGGCCCCAAGCGCGCCGGCCTGCATCCCGACTACGAGCGCGAGAGCTTCGAGCGCGAGCTCGCGCAGGCCTTCGACGTAGAGCGTCGCGAGCGCCTGGAGTCCGATACCCGGGTGCTGTACTTCGCTCGCCCCAAGGGCGCCGGTCGCCCGATCGACCTCACGATCCCAGAGGCTTGATGGGCGGCCGGGTGGCCGCAGCCTTCAAGCCGGCTCTCGCGTTGCCTGCGGTGCTCGCCGTCGCGCTCGTGCCGGTGGGTTGCGGCGGCGGCTCCGGGGATGCCGAGCGTGGTCAGCTGTCGACCGCGCCGGCCGGAAGCCCGCGGCCGGCGCTCTGCACGAGCCTGCGCGCCCGGGTCACGGGGCATGTGGCCACGTCCGCCGCGACCGAGCTGTCGGGCCTCGTGCTGTCGCGCTCACAGAAGGGCGTGCTGTGGACCCACAACGACTCCGGCGACAGGGCCCGCGTGCTGGCAGTGGCCCCAGATGGCAGAGCGCTCGCCGAGGTAGCCCTTGCGGGGGCCGAGAACGTGGACTGGGAGGACATCGCGCTCGGGCCGGCGCCGAAAGGCGGCGACGCGCTCTATGTGGGCGACATCGGGGATAACGAGGCCCAGCGCTCGAGCGTCGTCGTCTACCGGATAGACGAGCCGCGCGTGGCAGCAGGGCGGTCCCAGAGCGCGCCCGCGCAGCGGCTCACGTTGAGGTACCGAGACGGCGCCCACGATGCCGAGGCGCTCCTCGTCGACCCTTCCAGCGGCGCGCTTGTGATCGTGACCAAGGACTTCGGCAACACGGCCGGGGTGTATGTCGCCGACCGGCCCCGCGAGGGAACCACCACGATGCTGCGCCGGATCGGCGACCTGACACTCGACGCCGCCGAGCCGGTCACTGCGGGCGACCTCTCCGCGGACGGGCGCACGATCGTGATCCGCACCTATGACGGGGTGTTCGCGTGGTCGCGCCGCGCGGGCCAGTCGCTCGCGACCGCCCTGCGGGGCCGCGCCTGCGCCGCGGGCGCCGACCTGCTCGTCGAGGGACAGAGCGAGGCGGTCGCGCTCACCGCGGACGGGCGCGCGTTCTACACGGTCCCCGAGGGCGAGGAGCCACCGATACGGCGCTGGGCGCGGGTCAGATGACGAAAGGCTCGCGCACAGACCGTCGCCGCCTCCCTGGGTCGCAGGTCCGAATCCTGCCGGGGGCGCTCAGCAGGCCGTCACGGGACCGCTGTGATTCCCTCGGGATCCTATCCCTTGGGGGGAGCGGCGGCCGCGTCGGGGGACGCGGTGGCCGCCGGCGCGGCCTCGCCCAGGGCGCGTAGCTCCGCCTCCAGCAGAGCGGGTAGCTGCTCGACGGCGGGGAGCGCGTCGGGATCGGCGTAGCACCCGAAGAACAGCTCTCGGCGGTAGCGAACCATCCCGATCCCGAGCGCGTGGCCCTGGGCGATCGGGACCACCGAGTAGACCTCCTGGAGCTCGCAGCCCAGCAAGTGGAGGGCTCCGCGCGGTCCCGGCGACTGCGAGACGGTGAGGTTGAACACGCGCGGGGTGACCATCGCCCTGGCCATGGGCGAGCGCAGCGGTGGCGGCAGGAGCCCGGCGGTCTCGTACAGCGCCTGTGTGCCGGCCGCGCGATCGCTGGACTTGAGCTGGCCCATCTGATCTCGCACCCACTCCATCCGCTCTCGCGGCGAGCCGAGGTGGACCGGAAGCTGGATGTAGACCATCGAGATCCGGTTGCCCGCGGCGGTCTCGTCTGCCCGGCGCATGCTGACCGGGACCATCGCCTTGAGCGGCGCCTGTGGTTGGTCGTCGTCCAGGAGGGCGAGCGCTCGCAGTGCCCCGGCCACCACCGCCAGACCGATGTCGTTGAGCGTGCCCCCGACTCCGGCGCGGGCGGCGCTCAGCTCCGCGCGGGTCGCGTGGTAGCCCACCAGCGTCCGGCGAGCTCCGATCGGAACGTTGAGCCCGGAGTCAGGAGCCCGCGGGAGAACGTCATCCAGGGCGGCGGACATCAGCCGGCTCACCCCCTGGAAGGCTCGACGCACGGTTGCCTGGGGACGGATGGCCGCGGCAGCGCCGGCGTGCACCGCTCCGAGCCCCGCGCCCGCGGCGTCGGTCAGCGCGCTGAGAGCCGGGGCCGCCGGCCCCGAGCGGACATTGGGCCGCCAAGGGACCTCGGACTGGGAGCCGGCGCCGTCTTCGTCGTCCAGGATGAGCCCCACGATCTGAAGGGCGGCGATCCCGTCGACCAGCGCGTGATGGATCTTTCCCACCATCCCGACCCGCCCGTCCTCGAGGCAGGGGACGAGAAATATCTGCCACAGCGGCTGCGAGCGGTCGAGCGGCACGGACAGGACGGTCGAGCGCAGCGCCGCGAAGGTCCCGTAGCTGACACGATCATCGGGCTCGGTGAGCTGAACGATGCGCGTGGAGAGGTCGAAGTCGACATCGTCGACCCAACGTGGCTCCGAGAGCCCCAGCGGGGCGCCCTCCAGCCGCCAGCGACACCACGGAACCTCGTGCAGCTTCCCGGCCGCCCGCTCGCGCAGCACCTGGACGGTGGGGCGCTCGCCGTCGCCCGGATCGGCGAACACGGCGCTCCACCCGACATGCATGTGCGCCTGCGGCGACTCGTTGCGCAGGAAGGAGCCGTCCAGTGCCGACAGGCGCCGACCGTGGGGATCCTCCGGGGCGCTCACGCCGCACCACCCGGACTCGGGTTGGCGAAGGGGAGGGTGGTGGGCATGCCGGGCGGGAGCACTCTCTCAGTCTAAGACTCCCACCAAGGGCGCCCGGTCGAGAAATGGCTCGAGGCCGCGTCTGGGATCGACCGCTGGTGCAATCGCCTCAACGTGAGCGCCGTGCGAGCTCGCGATCGATCCCCGCCAGGACTCCCTTACGTTGCTTGTGCGCCTGCTCGTAGGCATGGACGGCCGCGAGCGATTGGGTGCTCTCTCGCCGCAGCCGCTGGGTGATCTCTTCTACGCGCATCTGGGCGTAGCCCTCCCACGGCTCCTCCTCGTGCGCCCCGAGGTCCTCGGTCCCGTCGCCGGCGAGCGCCCTTGCGACCGCCCCGCTTCTGGAGCTGCGGGCTCCCACCGAGCCAACGACGGGGAGATCGCGTTCCTCGGCCAGCTCGTCGAGCGCCTGCTGCATCTGATTGGTGATCACCTCGTAGACCGCTTCCTCGTCGGGTTGGGGGCCGAACTCTTCCCCCAGCTCGACCTTTGGGAGGACCTGGATCGTGATCTGGGAGGGCAGCGGAATGCGCCCGGGCAGGTCGAGCACGGTCACTCCGAAGGGCGGTCCCAACTGGATCGGGAGCACCTCGAGCCGCAGCAGCCGGTCGAGCTGCAAGAGCTTCGCGAGCCTGCGCCCGCGCGTGAGGAACAGCGCCGTCTCCTGCCCGCCGATCGCCACGACGGGCACGATCGGCACGTCCTTGGCCAGGGCGAGGCGGATGAAGCCGCGGCGATCTCCGAACTGGATCTCGCTCGAGCTCCAAGAGGGACGGAAGCTCTCCAAGTCGCCGCCCGGGTAGACCAGAAGCGCGGCGCCCGCGTCGAGGGCTCGCTCGGCGTTCTGCGGGGACGCCGGGACGGCGCCGAACTTGCGCATCGTGGCGAGGCCGGGCACGTGGAAGATCAGGTCGTGTGCGAGCTGGTGGAAGCGCCGCTCGGGTCCGAAGTAGGTGGAGAACGCGAACCCGAACGCGAAACTGTCGGCGATCAAGGCGCCGCCCGAGTGGTTGCCGACCAGGAGCACCGGCCCCTCCGCCGGGATGTGCTCGAGGCCTCGCACCTTTGGGCGAAAGTACAGCTGCGTGAGCAGGCTGTAGGCCGGCAGCGTGGTGCGGATGAAGTCCGGGTCGCGTTCGTCGAGCGGGTTGGCCGGCCGTGACCGGACGACGTCTCGCGCGAGCGTCGACGCCGTGGCTCGTGCGGCCCTCAGTCCACGGGTGAGAAGCTGTGCGGCCGCCGCCGGCGACATCGCGTTCATGCTTGTCATGAATCGAGCGTACCCCGACCCGACCGCGTCCGCTGTTACAGCCGCGGTCGCGGCGTCAATGCGGGCCTGCGTCTGCAGTCGCGCTCAGCCGCTCGCACGCTCGGCGGGCCCGGGCTGCTCGAAGCCCGTCGGCCTGTAGACAGACATCACCTCGCGCACCATCGCCTCGGTGTCGCCGTCGTAGCGCGAGAGCTCGTAGCAGCCGAGCGGGTTCTCGAGCACGTTCACGAGGCACTTGTTGCAGTAGGTGCACGGCTTCTCCGCCCGGTCGCGTCCTGCCGCGAAGACCTTGACGAGATCGTTGTTGGCGATCAGCGGCCGCGCGATCGTGACGGCGTCGCAAGACTCCTCCTCGATCGCCCGGCGGATCGCCGAGGCGGTCTGAAAGCCCCCCGTGCAGAGC
>JBPCJI010000189.1:0-6328 GCA_051005475.1 Thermoleophilaceae bacterium | reverse complement strand
TTCCATTCGAGAGGACCTCCTTCGCGAGTTGGCGGTAGGCGAACGCGGCCTTGCCGTCAGGGTCGTACTTGAGCACGGACATTCCCTTCACGGGCGCCTCGGCGAAGCGCACGGTCTTGTTGATGCGAGAGGCGAAGACACGGTCCCCGAAGTTCTCCTCGAGGATCTCGATCGCCTCCTTCGCGTGGACGGTGCGGTTGTCAACGAGCGTGGGCAGGATTCCCTCGATCTCGATGTTCGGATTGAGCTCCTCGCGAATCATGTTGAGGGTGTTCTGCAGCTGAACCAGGCCCCGCATGGACAGATACTCGCATTGCACGGGGACGATCACCTTGTCGGAGGCCGTGAGGGCATTGATCGTGAGTAGTCCAAGGCTCGGAGGAGTGTCGATGCAGATGAAGTCGTAATCCTCCTTGATGGGCCGGATCGCTTTCTCGAGCAGGCGCTCGCGGCCGATCTTGGTGGACATCGCGATCTCTGCGCCGGCAAGGTCGATCGACGCGCAGGCCACGTCCACCTCGCGCTTGCGGATGACCTCGCGGATCGAGATGCCCTGCACGAGGACGTCGTACATCGAGACCTCGAGCGAATCCGGGTCGATGCCCTGGCTCATCGTCAGGTTGCCCTGGGGATCGAGGTCGATGCACAGGCAGCGGTGCCCGGTCTCCACGAACGCGGCGGCCAGGTTCAGTGTGGTGGTGGTCTTTGCGACGCCGCCCTTCTGATTGGTGAACGCGATGACCTTCGCCTGTGGCGTCACGGATGCCTCCGGTTCTGCGGACGGGTGGGCGGGCTCTGCCATACGCAGTGCCTATTCGGAGGGCCGGGCGGGAATCCTTCCGCCCCCGAACCTGTCGGCACATCCCGTAGCCCGCCCGGCCTAACCTCCGACTGGTGAAGGGAGTGCTCGACAGACGGCTGGTTGTCGTGACCGGCAAGGGCGGCGTGGGCAAGACCACGGTTGCCGCCGCGATGGGCCTCGCGGCCGCGCGGGCGGGAAAGCGGACGGTGATCTGCGAGGTGGCCGAGCAGGAGCGCATCACACAGGCTTTCGGCCTGCCGGCGGCGGGCTTTCGCGAGACCGAGGTGGCACCCCGACTGCACGCCTTCTCGATCAACCCGGAGGACGCGAAGCAGGAGTGGGTGCGTCGCCAGCTGCACTCGGGCGCACTGAGCGCCCTGCTGAGCGGGAGCCGCATCTTCCAATACCTGACCGCGGCGGCCCCGGGCCTCGCGGAGGTCGTGACCATCGGCAAGGTCTGGGAGCTCGCGCAGTTGGAGCGCCGCACCGCCGGGAGCGCGCCGTACGACCTCACGATCGTCGATGCCCCGGCGACGGGCAACGGCCTCGCCCTGCTCCGCGCTCCGCGTACCTATGCGGACATCGCCAAGGTGGGGCCGATCCGCAGGCACGCCTCGGCGATCGACTCGTTCATCAGCGATCCGTCCTGCACCGCGATCGTGGCGGTGGCCATTCTCGAGGAGATGCCGGTGAACGAGACCATCGACCTGGAGGGCCGGCTGCGCGACGAGCTGGGGATGGGGCTCTCCGGCATCCTCGTGAACGGGGTCCTCACGGAGCGCTTCAGCGCCAAGGAGGCGGAGGCCATCGAGGCCCTGGAGGGCGCAGGGTCCGCTCCGGCGCGGGAGGCACTCGCCGCCGCCCTCACCGCCAGGATCCGTACCCGTTCGCAGCGCTCCCAGCTCGCGCGGCTGAGACGGGGCACCGGAGCGCCGGTTGCCACGCTTCCCTTCGTGCTCCGGCGGGAGCTCGAGCGGAAGGACCTCGAGACGCTCTCCCACGAGCTTGAGCGGAAGCTGTGAGCGTCGCGAAGCTGATCAGGCGCAAGGAGGTGGTCATCTGCGCCGGCTCGGGCGGGGTGGGCAAGACCACGACCTCCGCCGCGATCGCAGCGGGCATGGCCCAGCGGGGCAAGAGGGTCGCCGTCCTGACCATCGACCCCGCGCGGCGGCTGGCCGACTCGCTCGGCCTCCCGGAGCTGGGCAACGAGGAGCGACAGGTGGACGCCCGCCGGCTCGAGGCCGCCGGCCTCGGCGGAGCCGGCGAGCTCTGGGCCATGACCCTCGACGCAGAGCGCACGTTCGACGACCTCGTGGATGCCCACGCGCCCGACGCCGAGACCCGTGACGCCGTGCTGTCCAACCCGATCTACCGCGAGCTCTCGAGGGCCGTGGCCGGGTCGCAGGACTACATGGCGATGGAGAAGCTCCACGAGCTCCACCAGGACGGCCGCTATGACCTCCTCGTGCTCGACACGCCCCCGACGCGCAACGCGCTCGACTTCCTCGACGCGCCCGCGCGGCTCTCGCGCTTCATCGACTCCCGCTCGCTCCAATTCTTCCGGGGGGGCTCCCGCGCGGGTCTCGGGCTGCTCGGGAAGGGCACCGCGGCGCTCTTCTCGGTGATGAAGCGCGCCACTGGCGTGGACCTGCTTCAGGACCTTGCAAGCTTCTTCAACGCCTTCGGGGACATGTCCGAGGGCTTCCGCGAGCGGGCCAGGCGCGTGGATGCGCTGCTGGGCGACAGCCGCACGACATTCCTGCTGGTGACCTCCCCGCGTGCCGCGTCGATCACCGAGGCCGCCTACTTCAGCCACAAGCTCCGCGACCTGGATCTTCCCTTCGGTGGCGTCGTGGTCAACCGCGTGCGCGAGCAGGTCACGGCAAGGCCCACGCCCAAGCTCGAGTCCGAGCTCGCGGGGCTGCTCGGCCACAAGCTGGCGGGCAAGGTCGCCCGCAACCTCGACGACGAGGTGCGGTTGGCCGAGCGCGATGCCCGCAACATCGGGCTGTTGGGAGACGAGCTCGGCAGGCGCCCGATGATCGCGGTGCCCGAGCTGCCCGGAGACGTTCACGACCTCGCCGGATTGGCGGCGATGAACGCCTACCTGTTCGGCGACGCCTGAGCGGCCTGTCACGGCCGCAGGGCGAACACCTCAGACCGGGGCGGAGTAGCTGTGGGGGTCGTCCCAGTCGGGCGCGGGCTGATGCAGCTCGGCGCGCTGACGGACCTCGACATCACCGGGCTCGTCCTCCAACGCCTCGATCTCGCCCAGCACGTCCTGCAGCTCGGGCTCACCCTCCGCCGGGCGCGCCGCGACCGTGGCGGGCCCGTCACGCAGCGACCGGGCGCGCACCTCGAGGGGCTCGGGCTGGTCCAGCAGCAGGTCGTCGGCCAGCGCCCGCAGGTCTGGCTGCAGATAGCCGCACAGGAGGTCTCGCAGCAGGGCGCGCAGATGGCGCTCCAGCTCATCGACCAGGGTGTGCGGGGAGTCCGAGCCGACCGCGTCGAAATAGTCGTCGTCCGCCCCGTCTCCCATCACGAAACGCTCGAGCGCCATCGCGAGCTGCACGCGCCGCTGGGTTCGCTTGCGCTCTTCCTCCTCGGCGCAGAGGACCGCGACCCGCAGGCCCAGGCCCGACCGGCTGCCGTCGGAACCGGGGTCGAGCAACGCCCTCAGGCCGAGCAGGTAGTCCGACAGTGCCTCGGCCTCCAGCCCACGGCCGAGCCCCATCTCGAGCCGCGACAGCGCCCACTCGATCGAGCCCGTGCACGAGCGGGTCCCGATCACGTCGAGGAACTCGCACAGCTGCTCGTCCTCACCCTCGACGAGGATCCACGGCTCCCCGCGCGCGACGCCGGTCGACTCGATCTCGAACGGCTGCCAGCGCCCGTCCCCGGTGCGCCGCCACGCCACGGCGGCCAGAGCGAGCCCTCCCGGCTTCCAGAGCCGCAGACCTGTGAGCAACCGGCGGAAGCGCTCGCGCGCCTGCCCGACCGGAAGTGGATCGTCAGGCGTCACGTCGCGCGTGAGCGTGAGCAGTGCGTTGGGCTCGCGGGGCGAGCCCTCCGCGAAGCCGCCTGCCGGATCTCCCCACACCGCCTCGTCCGGTGCGTCGGTGCATGCCCCCCGGCAGAGAGCCATGCCGTCACCGAGATCCACCCGCTCGGGCACCAGCTCCAGGCCGTACACGGGGACCAGCACCGTGGCGGGCTGGCTCTTCTCGAACAGCGTCCGCTCCACCTCCGCGTACACGCGCTCGAAGCGCTCTTCGGGGAAGGAGAAGTCCGTGGCGTCCTCATACAGGCGCTCGAGCATCGCCTGCAGGGCGGGCTCGGACTCCGCCCCACGCAGTCCGTTCACGCGCAGGTAGGCGGCCGCCCCGGCGCCCAGCGCCTCGGCGGCAGGGCCGCATGAGGGCAGCGCGCCAAGACGCGGCCAGCGATCGGCGATGAACCGGCCCGTGAGCGGGCGGTAGTGGTAGAGGATGGGACCGCGACGGGCTCTGCCCTCGTCGAGGTCGAACTCGAGCTCGGCTCCGGCGCCCTGGTCCTCACGCAGGAGCGCCGCGGCCTCGAGCGCAAAGCCCCTGAGCGCGTCATGGAGGTCGCGGTTGCGCATAGGCGCGAGTTCGCCGCGCCCGGCCGGCCTCCTGCGCGGAGACGACCGCCGGTAGGGTTCTTGCTTCTGTCAGGCCGCGGCGCGCGCGGCCTCGCGGCAGGCGCCGAGCCAGTCGCGCCCGTAGGAGCGCATGTCCTCGATCAGCGGCAGCAGCGCGCGTCCCTTTGCCGTGAGCGAGTACTCCACGCGGGGGGGCACCTCGGGGAAGGTGTGGCGCTCGACGATGCCGTCCTCCTCAAGCGCCTTCAGGCGCAGGGAGAGCGTCCGTGGGGAGATGCCTGCCAACGAGCGCTCAAGCTCGCAAAAGCGCGTGCGGCCCGTGGCGAGATCCCGGATCACGAGGATCGTCCACTTGCCGCAGATGATGTCCGCGGTGGCGCAGACGGGACAGGTCTCTTCGGCCAAGCGAGTGCTCATGGCAGCCACTGCACCCGAGTCTAGCGCAATACTTCAGGAACTGAAGCGAGCGGCTCGGCGCACCCCGCCGCCAAGCCGCCGCCGGATCTCCCGCGACTACCCCCCGAGATTGCCGAGCACGCCGCCGCCACCGGCCGTGGGGACCACCCGACCCTCGCTCGGCTGAACGAGCACCCAGCCCGCGCCCTGGAAGGCCATCTGCACCGACTCGCCGGATCCCCGCCCGATGAAGTTCTTCAGCTTCACGTCGGTCTTCACGCTCGTCGTGACTCCGCTGGACCAGGTGATCGCGGCCTGCGGGTCGGCGAAGGTCGGTGCATCACCGGTATTCAGCAGGACCGGGGGACCGTCGGAGATGATCGCCACCCACCCGCTGCCGTTCAGGGCCATGTTGAACAGGCCGCCCGCCATCATGCTCGACACGCCTCCCTGGACCTTCTGGATATCCCAGTCGATCCCCGCGTCGAAGGCCAGCACGTTCGCGCCGTTGCAGGTGATCGCGTCGTTCTCCAGCTTGATCAGATGGATCTCCTGCGCGGTGTCGGCGAGGAAGACCTCGCCCGTTCCGCTCATCTTCATCAGCTGCGCGCCCTCGCCGGTCACGGCCTTCTTGAGCATCCGGCTCATGCCACCCGAGCCCGCGTGCTCGAAGCTCACCTCGCCCTGGTAGGCCACCATCGAGCCGAGCTTGGCCTGGATGGTGATCTGGTTGAGGCTGACCTTCAGCAGCTTCGAGTTCTGAAGCGCGAAGGCCTCCTGTGACTGGGTCTCCTGGAACTCCCCGAGGGTGCTTTGCACCGCTCCTCCTTCGATCGGTTCGCGTGGCCAGCGCCAGCATACGGCCGAACGCATTCGATCGGGCTACGCCGCCTCAGGCGGCCGTGGGCTGGGGCTCCATGACCTGTTCGACAGAGGTGGACCGCTGGCCGTCGGAGGCCACGAGGAGCTTGAAGTCGTGCGGGTGGGTGGCCGCCCTCATGGCATCCTCCATCGACACGAGGCCCTTCTGCACGTGGGCGAGCAGAGCCTGGTCGAAGGTCTGCATCCCGTAGTAGGTGCCCTCGGAGATCACCTCCGGAAGCTTTCCCGTCTCGTCCGGGTTCATGATCATGTCGCGCACGCGTCCGGTCATGCGCAGGATCTCGCAGGTGGCCACGCGCCCCTGACCGTCGGGGGCCGGGACGAGCCGCTGGGAGACCACCCCCTTGAGGGTGCCCGCCAGCATCGCGCGCGCCTGGCGCTGCTCGGTCGGCGGGAAGAAGTCGATGATCCGGTTCACGGTCTCGGCCGCGTCGATCGTGTGCACCGTGGACAGCACGAGGTGACCTGTCTCGGCGGCCGACAGCGCGGTGCGCACGGTCTCCTCGTCGCGCATCTCGCCGACCAGGATCACGTCGGGGTCCTGCCGCAGCACGCGCCGCAGCGCGCGCTTGAAGGAGCCGGTGTCCTCTCCCACCTCACGCTGATTGATGATCGACATCTTGTCC
>JBPCJI010000188.1:0-3601 GCA_051005475.1 Thermoleophilaceae bacterium | reverse complement strand
TGATCACGTGGACGATGTCGGCCTGCTCGGCGGGCGGCTGGAGGTAGGTCTGCTCGGCCGAGAAGTCGGCGGAGCCGGGGACGACCCCGTAGAGCTCCTTGATGCGCTTGCCGAAGAGCTGGGCGTGACCGAGCTCCTCCTGGATGTCCTTCTCGAGGCTGTGGATCACCTCCTGGGCGCGGACGCCGTCCGGGTTGATCGAGTTCGCGATGTAGCTCATAACCGTCTCGATCTCCATCCAGTAGGCCTGCACGAGCCGCTCCACGACCTGCTCGCGCTCGCCTTTCATGTCGTCGCTGAGAATTCCCATTTCCCTATGGTTGCGTATCGTGGCTTTCGGACAAGAGCTCGAGCGCGTCGGGGGGGTTCCCGACCCGATCTGGCGGCGTATGCTCGCCCAGCCAGAGCGCGCGCCGGAGCTGATCGCGGCCGCGGCGGCCGAGCGCTTCTGGGATCCCGCCGAGCGGTGGGTACGGATAGCCGGCCCCGGCCATTCGCCGGCGTCACTGGCCAAGACCGCCTACGAGAAGCACGTGCGGCTGTCGCGCCTGGAGGGCTTCGCGCTCGGCTTCGGCGGGATCGTCACGGGCGCGGCCAACCTGGGTGGGCTCGCCTGGGTGCAGGCCCGAATGGTCTTCTACATCGCCGCCGCCTACGGATATGACCCGCGCCACCCGATGCGCCCGGCCGAGCTGCTCGCCCTGTGGGAGGTCTATGACACCCCCGCCGAGGCCCGCGAGGCGCTCGATGGCCTCGGCAAGCCGATGGCGCAGGCCATGGTGGAGAACACGCTCTCGAAGGGCGGAGAGCGGGGCCTCAGCGAGAAGTTGATGCGCTACGTGGGCAAGCGGGTGATCAAGCGGGGCGCAGGGCGGCTCGTGCCGCTGATCGGCGCGCCCATCAGCGCCGTCCAGAACGGCGGGTCCACGAAGGACCTCGGCCGCCGCGCGATCGCCTACTACAGCGGGGAGAGCAGAGCCTGATCGGAGCCTTTCGCTCAGGCGCGGCCGTATACCGGTACGCCCGCGCCTGACGTGGGCGCCGAATCCTCTGAGCACAGGAAACGGATAACCCGGGCGATCTCCTCGGGTGGCACCCACTTCGACCAGTCCGCATCCGGCATCGACTTGCGGTTCGCCGGCGTGTCGATGACGCTCGGCAGCACGGCGTTGCTGCGCACGCCCGCGTCCCGATACTCCGCGTCCAGCGCCCGGACCAGCGCGAGCACGCCTGCCTTGGCGGTGATGTAGCCCGCCGCACCGGAGAAGGGCTCCAGCGCAGCGCGCGCGGACACGCACACGAAGGCGCCGCCCTCGGTGGCGGCGAGCCGAGGCATCGCTGCCCGCGCGAGGTTGAAGGCGGGCACGAGGTTGAGGTGCAGCATCCGCTCGAAGTCCGCGAGCTCGACGCCCTCCACCTTTGGGCCCATGGAGAAGCCGCCGACGAGGTTGACGACCGCGCTCAGGTCATCCACTTCATCGACCGCCGCCCGTGCCTCATCGGTGTCCAAAAGGTCGGCCCGGACGGAGTTGATGGCCCCGGCTCTGGTATCGGTGTGGTGCTCGCGCTCCACCACGGTCACCGCCCACCCCGCCCCGGCGAACTCGCCAACCACGGCGCCGCCGAGCGCGCCTGCGCCGCCCGCGACGAGTACCGCCGGCATGTCAGATGGCTCGCACGGCTCGCGACCTCATGCCAATGGAGCGTAAGACATCGATGCGGTGCTCGCCCGACGAGCAGATCGGTGCGGTGCTCGCCCGACGAGAAGATCGGTGCGGTGCTCGCCCGATCGCGATCGGACTGCGCTCCTCCCGCGGACGATCGGGCGGCGCTCCTCCCGCGGACGATCGGGCGGCGCTCCTCCCGCGATCCCGTCCGAAACCACCTCTACCTTGAATCGGGCCATGGAGACCCTGGATCGGCATGTCGAGCAGCCTGCGCTCATCGGCACGAAGGAGTTCGTGCGAGAGCTGGTGGACGGGCAAACCGTCGACTCGGTCTTCGAGGTGCGCGAGCTCCAGCGCCGCCAGAAGAAGAACGGCGACCCGTTCTTGAAGCTGCAGCTGGGGGACGCCACGGGCGCCGTCGAGGCCGTGGTGTGGGACGGCGTGGACGAGGTGGCGGCGGTGGCCCGGCCAGGCGCCGCGGTGCGCGTTGCCGGCCGCTTTGCCAGTGACCCGCGCTACGGCGCCTCGATCACGGTGCGCGCGGTCCGTCCCGCGCCGGCCGAGGAGTACGACCCTTCGGAGCTGTGCGAGGGGCCTCCGTTGCCCTACGAGCAGATGGTGGCCGGGCTCGAAGAGCTGATTGCCACGGTGCAGAGCCCGCACCTGCACGCGCTGCTTGACCGGCTGCTTGCAAGCGGCTCGGAGGCCGGCGAGCGCTGGCGCCGGGCACCCGCCGCGAAGGTCTACCACCAGGCCTACCGCCACGGGCTGCTCGAGCACTCGCTGTCGGTCGCCCAGGGGGTGAGCGCGCTGGCCGCCACCTTCCCCGGGATCGACCGCGACGTGGCGGTGACCGGTGCGCTGCTGCACGACCTCGGGAAGATCGAGGCGTATGAGCAGAGCGGCGGTGCGATCGACCTGTCCGACGCGGGGAAGCTGCAGGGTGAGATTCCGTTGGGATACTTCCGCGTGCGCCGCACGATCGAGGATATCGAGGGCTTTCCCCCCGATATCGCGCAGGCGGTGCTCCACATCATCCTGAGCCATCACGGCAAGCTCGAGCACGGCAGCCCGGTGGTCCCCTGCACGCGCGAGGCCACCCTCGTCCACATGATCGACAACCTGGGCGGCACGCTCGGCAGCTTCGACCGCCTCGAGAAGAGCCTCGCCGACGGGGAGTGCTGGACGGGATTCGACCGCGCCCTGTCCGGGTCGGCGTACTTCGCCCCCCGCGAGGGCGACGCGGCCTGCGAAGCGGCCTAGGCGGATCCGCAAATAGCGGGTTCGGTCGGGGAGGGGCGGGCGCTCGCTGACTATCCTGGCCCGTCATGGCCAAGGACACGGAGAAGCTCATCCGCCAGCTGTCGCTGATCTCGTTCCTGATGGCGGAGCGGCGGCCCGTCTCGGCGCTCGAGATCCGCCAGGACGTGGAGGGCTATGCCCAGATGACGAGCGACGAGGCGTTCAACCGGCGCTTCTACGCCGACCGCGCCGAGCTGTCCTCGCTTGGGATCGAGCTGAAGATCGAGAAGTCCAGCGAGGGCTCCTTCGAGGCCGAGACCTACACGCTTCCGCCGGAGAACTTCTACCTGCCGGCGATCGAGTTCTCCGACAAGGAACTCGGTGCGCTGCGAACCGCGCTCGTGCTGCTCGATGGGGAGTTCGCCTACGCGGAGCCGCTGCGCCTGGCGCTTCAGCAGCTCTCGTGGGGCAAGCCCTCGCCGCTGTCGGCGCCCGAGCACCAGTCCGTTCGTCTCGCCATGACCGCGAGCGGAGGTGGGCGGGACCTCTCCCAGCGGCTGTCCAAGATCGAGACGGCGATCTTCCGCCGCAAGACGATCCTGTTCGACTACTACACGATGGGCCGCGACGCCGAGGAGAGGCGCAAGGTGGATCCCTATCACCTGCTCTTTCGCGGGGGCCAGTTCTACCTC
>JBPCJI010000187.1:0-6044 GCA_051005475.1 Thermoleophilaceae bacterium | reverse complement strand
CGATGACGACGGTCCCGTCCATGTGCACGGTGCCGAGCATCAGCCGCATCGCATCGACAGCCGCTCCGTCCGCGGACTCCTTCTCGCCGCGGCCGATCCAGCGCGCCGCTGCCAGCGCCGCGTACTCTGTGGTGCGGACAAGCTCGAGGGCCAGGTTGCGATCCGGCCTTGCGTCGTCGACATTCATCTAGATGACCCCCGGGGGCTTGCGGCCCTCCTTGTAGCGCGACTGGCGTAGATAGCCGCTGGCCGCCATCCCGAGGGAGGCGAACAGCGCCACAAAGTATCCGATCTGAAGAGAGATCTCGATGGCCAGATCGGTGGCATCGTCCTTGGGCCGTCCCAAGATGCTCCCGTTGCAGCGGACGAGGACGAAGGCGATTATGCCCACGAGCATCGTCACCTCTCCCGGCTTCCAGGTGAGCTTGTGCTCGCGCGCGATGATCCAGGAGAGGATGAAGGGGGCGGCGGCGGCGGCCACGAGGAGAAGATCGAGCAGAGCGAAGGTCTGCCACGCGTTCACGGTGTCGCCCCCACCGGCCCCGGCGAGCCTCGAGTTGCCGTTGTCCTCACTGGTGCCGAACCAGGGCAGGAACAGCGACCCAACGAGCACCAGCGCCGCCGTCCAGCCTGCGTACTCGGCGGGGGTGAGGCGCCCGAGGTCGAGATACCCGCCACGACCTTCCGCCCTCGAAGCTTCCACGGCGCGAAACCTAGCACCGGCCGCTGGGGGCCGCGTGAGGCCATGTGCATGGGCGCCAAACACGTTTAGATGTAAGGCTGCCCGGTTAAAGTTGGACCAGCAGCTGCCCCGTGCGCCCTGACGAAACCCAGACACTGCCCCGCGGAGGGGCCGACCCGCTGGCCGTCGAGCGGTATGCGAACGCGCTCCCGGAGGCGCGCGAACGTACGCTCTCGCTGGTGGCACCGGTGTCCCAGGAGGGCCTTGACCGGGTGCACAGCCCGCTCATGAGCCCGCTCGTGTGGGACCTGGGCCACATCGCCGCTTTCGAGGACCTCTGGCTGTGTCAGCGCGTGGGCGGGCTCGTGGCGCTGAGGCCCGAGCTGTCGCAGGTCTACGACGCCGCCGAGACCCCGCGCACCGGGCGGGGGGATATCTCCTATCTGCGCGGCGACGACGCGCTGGAGTACATGTACCACGTCCGGGAGCGAGCCCTGGGCGTGCTCGAGCGCGTGGACATGTCAGCGCGCGGCGACCGCCTGAAGGCGAACGGCTTCGTTTGGGAGATGCTCGGGCAGCACGAGCACCAACACAACGAGACCATGCTCCAGACGCTGCAGCTCGCCGAGCCCGGGCTCTATGCGCCCGCTCGCCGCACGATCGAATGCGGGCCCGTGCCCGGGCCAGAGGCCGTCGAGATCCCCGCGGGCCGGTTCAGGATGGGCGACCCGGGCCAGGGCTTTGCCTACGACAACGAGCGGCCCTGCCACGAGCTCGAGCTCCCGGCCTACCGAATCGACCGGACGCCGGTGACAAATGGCCACTACGCCCTCTTCGTGGAGGATGGCGGCTATGCCAGGCGCGAGCTGTGGAGCGCCGCCGGCTGGCGCTGGAGGGAGCTCGAGCGGGCCGAGCGACCGCTTTACTGTACCGCCCACGGGCAGGAGCGCCGGTTCGACAGGCTCGACCCGATCGATCCCCACATGCCGGTCATGCACGTCTCCTTCCACGAGGCCGAGGCCTACGCGCGCTGGGCCGGCAAGCGGCTGCCCTCGGAGGCCGAGTGGGAGAAGGCGGCGTCCTGGGACGCCGGTGAGGGACGCGCCCGGCGCTACCCCTGGGGCGAGGATCCGCCCACGCCCGAGCGGGCCAACCTCGACCAGCTCGCCTTCGGGCCGGCCCACGTGGGCGCGCTCGATGGTGCCACGCCCGCCGGCGTGGTCTCCCTGCTGGGTGACTGCTGGGAGTGGACGGCGAGCGACCTCACGGGCTACCCGGGCTTCGCGCCGTTCCCCTACCGCGAGTACTCGCAGGTCTTCTTCGGGGAGGGGCACCGCGTGCTGCGCGGCGGCTCGTGGGCCACGCGGCCCAGCGTGGCGCGCAACACGTTCCGGAACTGGGACCTGCCCGAGCGCCGGCAGATCTTCGCCGGCTTCCGCTGCGCGGCGGACGCCTGATGCTCGAGGAGAGCCTCGCGGCCGATCCGGGAATCCGCATCGAATGCCTCGAGAACGGCGAGGCGACCGGCCTTGCCGCGGCCGTGAGGGAAGGGCTCACGCGTGACTTGAAGGAGCTGCCGCCCAAGTACCTCTACGACGCCCGCGGCTCCGCGCTGTTCGACCGCATCACGACGCTTCCGGAGTACTACCCGTCGCGAGCGGAGCGCGAGATCCTCAACCGTCGCGCACCCGAGATCGTCGTCGAGTCCGACGCGCGGGAGCTGATCGAGCTGGGCTCGGGGACGGCCTCCAAGACTCGCGCGCTGCTCTACGCGATGGCCGGCGCGGGCAGCCTCGATCGCTACGTGCCGTTTGACGTGGACCGCTCGGTGGTGGAGCGCTGCGCCGCGGAGTTGCTCGAGCTGTATCCCGGCCTCGCCGTGCACGGGGTGGTGGGGGACTTCGAGCGCCACCTCGAGCACATCCCGGCGGGCGACAGGCGGCTCTTCGCCTTCCTCGGCGGCACGATCGGCAACCTGTACCCGCCCCAACGCGCGGCCTTTCTTCGCCGCGTGCGGCGCTTGATGGGACCAACCGACACCCTGCTCATCGGGACCGACCTGGTCAAGGATCGAAACGTGCTCGAGGCCGCCTACAACGACAGCGAGGGCGTGACCGCCGAGTTCAACCGCAACGTCCTGCGCGTCGTGAACGACACCCTCGACGCCGACTTCGAGCCCGAGGCCTTCGAGCACGTGGCGTTCTTCGATGAGGCGAACTCCTGGATCGAGATGCGCCTGCGCGCGCGCGGAGCGCAGACGGTGCGCGTGAACGGCGCGCAGCTCGAGGTGAGCTTCAGCGACGGCGAGGAGATACGCACCGAGATCAGCGCCAAGTTCACGCGCGATGGGGTCGAGCGGGAGCTGGAGGCGGCGGGGATGGGCCTGGATGGCTTCTACACCGACGATGACGGCCTGTTCGGGCTCGCCTCCGCGTCCCCGCGGTGAGCTAAGCCGGGAAGCCTACGGCGCCGAGGTGATGTCCCTCGGGCTGCGCACGCTGCAGGCCGGATCGAGCCTGAAGCGCTCGCCGTCCTTGCGCACACGGAAGCCGCTCGGCTCGGTCTCGTCGATCAGCCGGTGGTCCACCGTCAGGCAGCGGCGAGGACGGCGGCGAGCATCCCCACGGCTCTCACGCGAGCCACCGTAGCAGTGCCGCCGCGTACCCTTGAGCGCCCTGAACCTTCCTCCCCAAGGAGCCCCCCGCATGCCAGAGGCAGTGATCGTCGACGTCGTCCGCACCCCGATCGGGCGCGCCTTCAAGGGCTCGCTGGCCCCACTGCGCCCGGACGAGATGGGCGCATTCATCGTCGATCGGCTGCTCGAGCGCATCCCGGGTGTGGACCCGGCCTCGGTCGAGGAGGTGATCGCCGGCTGCGGCATGCCCCAGGGAAAACAGGCGTTCAACATCGGGCGCACCATCGCGCTGCTCTCCGATCGGCTGCCCCAGGAGGTGAACGGCCACACGATCTCCCGCTACTGCGCCTCCGGCCTCGACGCCATTCGCTCGGCTGCCAACTCGGTCGTCGCCGGACAGGGCGACACCTACATCGCCGCCGGCGTGGAGTGGGTCTCCCAGTACAACGAGCGCCACGAGGTGGCGGGCGCAGCCGACCAGAACGAGAAGCTCCAGGGCAGGGAGCCGGGCCAGCCCAACGTGTACATCCAGATGGGCGACACGGCCGTCAACGTCGCCAAGCGCTACGAGGTGAGCCGGGCGGAGATGGACGGGTACGCCCAGCGTTCTCAGGAGCTGGCGGTGCGCTCCCAGCAGGACGGGTTCTTCGACCGCGAGATCGTGCCGGTCACCCTCCCGGACGGGACCGAGGTGGCGAGAGACGACGGCCCCCGGCCCGACTCCTCGCTGGAGAAGCTCGCCGAGCTGCCCGAGGCGTTCGAGGGCGGAGGCGGGGTGACCGCGGGCAACTCGTGTCCGCTGAACGACGGTGCGGCCGCGGCGCTCGTGATGTCCGCGGACAGGGCCCGGGAGCTGGGACTCGAGCCGCGCGCCCGGATCGTCACGGCGGCCACCGCGGCCAACGAGCCGGAGTACATGGGCGTCGCTCCGATCGGGGCGATCAGGAAGGTCCTCAGTCGAGCGGGTATGACGATCGAGGACGTGGACACCGTCGAGCTGAACGAGGCGTTCGCGGCCCAGGTCATCCCGATCATGGCCGAGTGCGACATCCCGCTCGAGAAGATGAACCCGCACGGCGGGGCGATCGCGCTCGGCCACCCGTTCGGCATGACGGGCGTGCGGATCATGACCACGCTGCTGAACGGGCTCGAGTCAGACGACAGGCAGATCGGCCTCGAGACCATGTGCGTGGCGGGCGGGCAGGGCGAGGCGATGATCGTCGAGCGCCTGCGCTGACCCGGCTCGACAGCCGGGCGTACGAGTTCCGACCGGTTGTCCCTGGATGATCGGCACTCGACCGTCGATCATCTACACATGCCGACAGCCAACATCGTCTTTCCGCATCCCGCCGACGCCGTGGCCGTCGCCAGGTCCACGGACGAAGGACGCCTCGAGGTCGAGCACGTCTCACCGGGGGACTGGCTGCAGGTGGGCCAGCGGCTGTTCGGCGGGGCACAGGTCCCCGTGGGTGTCGCCTCGCCGCATTCGGATCTCGACGACGTGATCGTCTTCCTCGACCCGGAGGGATTCGGCACGCTTGCGCGCGTTTGCGACTGGGAGGCCGACCCGGATGCCTTCGGCCTGTGCGCCGCCCGCTCCGGCGAGCACGTGGCCCTGTGCGTCCAGCTCGAACCATCGCCGACCGGGCTGGTGCTGATGGACCACGAGGTCCGCGCGCTGGCGGCCGGGGCCCACCTGATGGTCGGGGAGGCGCCGGAGGAGCGCCTACCAGCGCGGCTCGACCGCGCCGTCGCGCTGCCGCTGCCGGTCTCGCTGGTCAGCGGGGTGGTCAAGGCCGTCGACCTGCTCTGAGGACGAGCTAGCCCGGAAGCAGCACGATCTTGCCGAGCTTGCCACCCTCGGTGAAGCTCGCGTAGGCCGCCTCGACATCCTCGAACGGGAAGGTCTGCGCCACCGGGACGGTCAGGGCGCCCGAGTCGAAGAGGGGCAGGACCTCTTTCTCAACCCGTCGCATCGCGGCGGCCTTCTCCTCCAGCGGCCGGGCGCGCAGCGTCGAGCCGCCGAGGGTGGCCCGCTTCCCCATCAGCGTGAGCAGGTTGACCTCGGCCTTGAAGCCGGCTCCCACGCCGATCACGACGATCCGCCCGCCGGGGGCGAGGGACTTGAGGTTGTCGCCCATGTTCGGCGCGCCCACCAGCTCCAGGACCACGTCGAAGGGTCCGTGGTCCGTGAAGCCCTCGGGGTCGATCGCCGTGGCGCCGAGTGCCTGCACCTCCTCTCGAAGCCCTTCGTTTCGGACGGTGGCGGTCACCCTGGCGCCCGCTGCGCGGCCGAGCTGCGTAGCCGCGGTGCCGACGCCGCCCGCCCCGCCGTGTATGAGCAGCCGCTCGCCGGGCCGCAGCCGGGCCTGCGAGAAGATGGCGTCGTGCGCGGTCACGAACACCTCTGCGGCGCCCCCCGCCTGCTTCCAGTCCAGCGCCTCGGGCACCGGCATGGCCGCGCGTTCGTGCAGCACCGCCAGCTCCGCCTGGCCGCCGCCGCCGGTCACCGCCATCACGCGATCGCCCACCTCAAAGCGCTCCGCGCCCTGGCCCCGACCGGTGACCTCACCGGCCAGCTCCAGCCCGGGGATGTCCGGGGGCGAGCCGGGCGGCGCCGGGTAGGCGCCCTTGCGCTGGAGCATGTCGGCGCCGTTCAGTCCGGCGGCGTGGATCGCCACGAGGACCTCGCCGGGCCCGGGCGCCGGGTCGGGGTGCTCCTCGACG
>JBPCJI010000186.1:0-5629 GCA_051005475.1 Thermoleophilaceae bacterium | reverse complement strand
CGCCGTCGCGCGCGCCCTGGGTCATGTCCCCGTGGAGGGTCTTCACGCGCAGGCCCTTGTCGCCCAGCCGGCGCGCCAACCTGTCCACCCCGATCTTGGTGCGGGCGAAGATGATCGCCTGCTCGGGCCGCTCGGCCTGCAGCAGCTCGGCCAGCTTGTCGGGCTTGTCGCGGTCGGTGACCTCGATGTGGAAATGCTTGACCGTGTCGATCGTGAGCGTCGCCGCCTTGATCTTGATCGTCACCGGGTCGTACATGCGCTTCTCGGCGAGCTTTCTGATCTCAGGTGGCATCGTGGCACTGAAGAGCGCCGTCTGGCGGCCCGAGGGGCAGCGGCCGAGGATGGTCTCGACGTCCTCGGGGAAGCCCAGGTCGAGCATCTCGTCGGCCTCGTCGAGGACCACGTAGCGTGCGGAGTCGAGGAAAAGGTAGTGGCGGCCGATCATGTCCATCACGCGCCCGACCGTGCCCACCACCACCTGGGCCTCGCTCTTGAGCCGGGAGGCCTGGTCCCTGATCGGCGCACCCCCGAAGACCGCCACCACCTGGATGTCGCGCTTCTGCCCGTAGGCCCGCAGCGCCTGGGTGACCTGGATGCAGAGCTCGCGCGTCGGGGTGAGCACCAGCGCCTGCACCTCGGGCTGCTCGGGATCGAGGTACTCGAGCATCGGCAGCCCGAAGGCGGCTGTCTTGCCGGTGCCGGTCTGGGCCTGGCCGATCACGTCACTGCCCCCGAGCAGCAAGGGGATCGTCTCCTCCTGGATCGGAGTGGGATCCTGGTAGCCGAGGTGCTGGAGGGCCTCCAGCAGGGGCGCCGAGAGGCCGAGCTCTGCGAACGTGGTCATTCTCCATCCAGAGTACGCACTCGGGTGAGACGGCAACCTCCCGCCATCCGGGTAGGCTCCGCCGCCTATGAGCCTGGTGGTGGTGGGATCGATCGCCTTCGATGCGGTCACGACTCCTTTCGGGGAGCGCGAGCGCATGCTCGGCGGCTCCGCCGTGCACTTCTCGCTGGCCGCGAGCTTCTTCACCGATGTCCGGGTGGTCGGCCCCGTGGGGGACGACTTCGGCGAGGACGAGTACGCCGTGCTCCACGGCCGCGGGGTCAACACCGATGACATCGAGCACGTGGAGGGCGGCCGGACCTTCTTCTGGAGGGGCCACTACGAATACGACCTGAACACCGCCCACACCGACGACACCCAGCTGAACGTGTTCGGTGAGTTCGAGCCCAAGCTCTCCGAGGAGTCCAAGCGCGCGGAGAACCTCTTCCTCGCCAACATCCAGCCCGACCTCCAGCGCGAGGTGCGCGAGCAGTGCCAGGCCACGCGCTTTGCCGGACTCGACTCGATGAACCTGTGGATCGAGATCGCGCGCGACTCGCTCAGGCAGACGATCTCGCAGGTGGACCTCGTGCTGCTCAACGACGCGGAGATCCGAATGCTCACCGAGCAACCGAACCTGGTGCGCGCCGCGCGCGAGGTGATGGCGATGGGTCCGCGAGTAGTCGTCGCAAAGCAGGGCGAGTACGGCGCCGCGCTCTTCACCGAGGACGGCTTCTTCGCGCTCCCCGCCTTCCCGCTCGAGACGGTGATGGACCCCACCGGAGCAGGGGACTCCTTCGCCGGCGGTTTCCTCGGCTACCTCTCCTCACAGGAGGACTGGACCGACGAGGCGGCCCTGCGGCGCGCGATGACCTACGGCTCGGTGGTCGCCTCCTTCAACGTCGAGGAGTTCGGCACCGAGCGCGTGAGCCGCCTGACGCGCTCGGAGATCGACGAGCGCTTCGAGCACTTCCGCCGCATGACCGCGCTCGAGGCCGCGCCGGTCTGAGCGGTCTAGCCCGGCGTCTCGAACAGCTCGTCGAGCGCCAGGGAGAAACCGGGCAGCAGCGGAGGCTCGAGCGCGTCCCCGCGGCCGAGCTCGAGCGCGACGTCGAAGGCCTCGGCGCCGGGGCGCGAGCGGCGGAAGACGAGCACCTGCTCGGCTGGGGTGTCAACAAGCCAGAGCTCGGGCAGGCCGTGGCGCTCGTAGGTCGACTTCTTCGCGCCCACGTCATAGCGCCAGGTCGAGGGCGAGCGGACCTCGACCGCGAGATCGGGGCAGGGGTAGGGTGGCTGGGCCGGCTCCCTCAGCGCGTTCCCCGTGGAATACCACGAGATGTCGGGCGCAAAGACGTTGAGGTCGTCGAGCTTGACGTCGATCGGAAGGAAGACCTCGCCTCGGCCCTCACGACCTCTCGCCCACAACTCCAGGGCCACGATCAACCACTTCTGTACGCGGTTGTGGAACATCGTCGGCTCGCTCACGACAACCTCACCGTCCACCAGCTCCTGCCCGCGCAAGTCCTCGCTGAAGGGCCGCGCCAAATACTCGTCGGCGGTCATGCGCTCCTTGACGGGCATTGCCTCCATGGTAAACCTCCTCGGTTGGGCTCACCCAGGGTCAAGGCCTGAAAAACAGGAGTTCGCCCCCGAGGGCCGCTCAGCCGGTGTTGCGCAGCCCCCCGGCGATCCCGTTGATCGTGAGGAACGTGACGCGTGTCAGCTCCTCGCCACCCTCGCCCGCCCGCGTGCGCCGCAGCAACTCGAGCTGCACGAACGACAGCGGGTGGAGGTTGGGCTTGCGCCGGTCGATCGAGTGCTGGAAGGCCGGCTCGCGGTCGAGCAGTCGCTGTTCCCCGCTCACCTTCATGAGCTCGTCTCGAGTGAGCTCGAACTCCTCCTCGATGCGGTTCCAGCATCGCTCGCGCAGGTCCGCGTCGCCGCAGAGCGCGGCGTAACGGCGGGCGATCCCCAGGTCCGCCTTCGCGCAAGCTACCTCGGCGTTCGAGAGCAGGCCGGCGAAGAACGGCCAGTCGCGCTCCATCTCGCAGAGCAGCTCCACCCCAACCTCCTGGCGCGCCGCGGCAAGGGCGGTTCCGAGCCCGTACCACGCCGGGAGCACGATGCGGGCCTGCGCCCACGAGAACACCCACGGGATCGCGCGGAAGTCCTCTATCGCGCGCGACTGACGCCGCTTGGCCGGGCGCGAGCCCAGCCGCAGCTGCGAGAGCTCCTCCACGGGCGTGGCGTCATGGAAGAAGTCGTTGAAGCCGGGCTCGCCGTAGACGAGCGCGCGGTAGGCCTCCGAGGATCGCCGCGCCATCGTCCTGGCCACCTCCTCGAACTGCTCGAGCCGGGCCTCGTCGAGCGACTCGAGGTCTAGCGTGCTCGCCAGCACGGCGGCTCCGACCAGCTCGAGCTCCCGATGCGCGATCTCCCCGATCGAGTACTTGCCTGACAGGACCTCTCCCTGCTCGGTCATCTTCAGCCGTCCGCAGACGGTTCCCCTCGGCTGTCCGAGGATCGCCACGTTGCTCGGTCCCCCGCCGCGCCCCACCGCGCCACCGCGGCCGTGGAAGAAGGTCCAGGTCACACCGTGCTCGCGCATCAGGTCGGCCAGGTGGATCTGCGCTTGGTAGACCGACCATGCCGAGGACACGTAGCCGCCCTCCTTGTTCGAGTCGGAGTACCCGAGCATGATCTCCTGCTCATTTCCCATCGACTGCAGCGCAGCCTGGTAGACGGGCAGCTCGAGCAACGTCCGGATCGTGTCCGTGGCGCCGGCAAGCGATTCACCGGACTCGAAGAGGGGTACGACGCGCAGCATCGCGCCCTCCCCACCCGCGCGCGCCAGCCGGCTCTCCTTCATCAGGAACAACACCTCGAGCAGGTCAGACGGCCCGTTCGTGTGGGCCACCACATAGGACTGCACCGCTCCGGCGTGGTCCCCGGTAAGCATTCCATGGAGGGTGCGAAAGGTCTCGACGACCTCTCGGGTCTCGGGCGAGAACCCGCTCAGGTCCGCGGGGATCAGCGGCCGCCGCTCGGCGATCTCGCGTGCCAGGAGCGCCGCCCGCTCGCCCTCTGGCATGAGCTCATACGCCTCGCAGACGCCGAGGTCCGACATGATCTCCGCCAGCGCAGCGCGATGACGCTGCCCGTGCTCTCGAATGTCGAGCCGCGCGAAGTGGAAGCGGAACACCTCGACCTGACGGATCAGGTTCCGCAGCTCTCCGCCGGCGATGAAGCCCCCGTGGGAGGCAAGTGATCGCTCGGCCGTCTGCAGGTCTGCCAGCAGCGCCTCCGGTGAGGCGTAGCCATTTCCCCACTTGCGCGTGGCACGCACTCGCTCCTGGATGAACCGGAAGGCACGCCGGTAGGGCTCCTCGGCGTGGTGGCGCTCCTGTGCGACCGCCAGCTCCGGAAAGCGCTCGGCGCCGGTCTGAAGTAGCCCATCGAGCCCTGGGACCGCACCTATCACGCGAGTCGACAGCGAGATGCGTGCGCCGACCTCGGCCACCCGCGCCTCGAGGAAGCGCAGGCACGTCTCGCGCATAGTGACGAGGGTCTTGGCGGTCAACTCCGGCGTCACGTTCGGGTTGCCGTCGCGATCTCCCCCGATCCAGGAGCCGAACGACAGCAGCGGCGGCACCGTCAAATCGGATCCCGGATAGGACGCGGCGACCGCCGCCTCGAGCTCGCGATACCACTCCGGCACGGCTTGACCGAGGGTCGAGGCAAAGTAGACGAGCCCGGCGCGAACCTCGTCGAGCACCGTCAGGCCCACGGTCCGAACCTCGTCGGAGCCCCACAGCTCCTGGATGGCGCCGGCGAGCCGACGGCGGGCCGCCGCTTCGTCGCCCGGCATCCGCACACGCTCGTCGAGCTCGCGAAGGATGGCGAAGGCGCGCGCCAGCTTCTCCACGGTCGTCCGTCGCCGCGCCTCGGTGGGATGCGCCGTCATCACCAGCCGCAGCTCCGCTCGCGCGAGCATCTGCTCGAAGTCGGTCGCCGTCGTCCCGCCGTCGGCCAGGCGCTGCACGGCATCGGCCAGCGAGCCCCGGCGCCACGCCGGCGCCTCCTCTACCTCGCGCGCCCGGATCCGCCGCACGCGCTCGTTGTCCTCGGCGAGATTCAGCAGCTGGAACCACGCCGTGAGAGACCGGACCAGCACCTGCAGCTCCTCGAGCTCCAGGCCGCCGACGAACTGCGCGAGCTCGTCGGCGGCGCCCTCTTCGCCCGCGCGCGAGCGCTCGCCGAGCGCCACCGCGCGGTCGTGCAGCTCGAGGGCGCGCTCCAACGGGCCTTCCCCGATCACCTCCGCAAGCAGCGTACCGAGCAGCGCCTGGTCGTCGTCGAACGTGCGGGGGGCCTCGCCGGCGGCGGGCGCCGGCTGCCCCTCTCGAAGCTCCGGCCCATCGGGACGGGGGAGGGGGCTCACCTCATCGAGCCTCGGACATGCCCATGCAGCCCAACCCCAGCGCGGACACCGCCGGCCCGTCCGGGCCCGGGCCGAGGGTTCGCCGTTTCATGCGCCAGCCCTCACGTCAAGGATGCTAACCGGCGGGCGTAACGGTACGATGCCCGGGTGGACGTGCCCACCATCGTGTGGATGTTCGTGGTGCTCAAGCTTCCGATCGTCGCCGCCATGCTCCTGATCTGGTACGCGATCAAGGAGCCGGACCCGATCGTCGACGAGGAGGACGGAGGCAACCACGTGCCCCGCGAGCCCGACCCGCGCCCGACCCGCCCCCGCCCGCCCCGCCGGGGGCCCCACGCCGCGCCGCCCGCTCCGGCACCCCGGCG
>JBPCJI010000185.1:0-14069 GCA_051005475.1 Thermoleophilaceae bacterium | reverse complement strand
TGCGAAGGATTCGGCATCCCTGCCGAATCCTTTCCGGGATGAACTTTTTGACCCACCGCTACCTCTTCTCCTCGGTTGTCAACGTGATCGTCATGTGGCTGGTGCGCTTGTGGATCGGCGTCGCGCGGCCAAGCGCACGGGGCCTGAAGCGCTTGATCGTCGGGCCCTCGTCCACGAAGGCGCGGTCGATCTTCAGGTCGTCCGGGTCGAGCTCGAAGTTGTTCTCCGCATTGGCCACCGCCGACTCGAGCAGCTTCGCGATGTCCGTAGCGGCAGCGCGCGGGGTATGGCGCAGGATCGCGCGGGCGTCGTCCACACGCTTGCCGCGGATGTGGTTCATCACCAGCCGGGCCTTCCGCGGTGCGCTGCGCACGTACTTCGCCTGCGCGCGCACCTGCACGGCGCCGTCGCTCTCGCGGCGGGGCGCCGGCCTGGCGGGCTCCTTCCGCGTCGTGGTCTCGGCGGCACCACGACGGCGCTTGGGCTTGGACGCCTCCTTGGCCTTGGCCTTGGCGTCTTCCTCCGCAGGCTCGGCGCCTTCGTCCGCGGCCTCGTCGGCCTTCGCGGCGGTGTCCTCGGCAGGGTCCGGCTCGGGCTCGATGGAGGGCCCGGCCGAGGCGTCGGCGCTCTCCTCCGCCGCGGCCCCCGGCTCAACCGCACCGTCGGGCTCGGCAGCCGGCTCGGATCCGGTCGGTGCGTCAGACCCAGCGGCGGCGTCAGACCCAGCGGAGGCGTCAGACTCAGCGGCGGCGTCCGGCGCCTCGCCGGCCTTCGCCCCCTCCGGCTCCTGCTTGGGAGCCTCCTCGGGCGCCGCGCCCTGTCGGCGCTTCCGCAGCCTTCCGGGCTTCTTGGCGTCGGCCATCCCTACCTCATCCTCACCTTGTCGCTGCCCGCGTGACCGCGGAACAGGCGCGTCGGGGCGAACTCACCGAGCTTGTGCCCGACCATCGACTCGGAGACGAACACCGGCACGTGCTTGCGGCCGTCGTGAACGGCGATCGTGTGGCCCACCATCTCCGGGAAGATCGTGGATGTTCGCGACCACGTCTTCAGCATCTGCTTGTCCCCGGATTCGTTCATGGCCACGATCCGAGCCATGAGGCGCTCCTGGACGAACGGACCCTTCTTCGAGGATCTGCTCATCGGCCACCCTTCTTGCCTCGACGCCGACCGCGGACGATGTAGCGGTCCGATCCCTTGTTCTTCTTGCGCGTGCGGTAGCCCAGCGTCGGCACACCCCACGGCGTCACCGGATGGCGACCGGCGGTGGTGGAGCCCTCGCCACCACCGTGCGGATGGTCGACGGGGTTCATCGCCGTGCCGCGGGTCTGCGGGCGCCGGCCCTTGTGCCGCGAGCGTCCCGCCTTGCCCAGATCGATGTTCTGGTGCTCACTGTTGCCGATCGACCCAACGGTGGCCCGGCACTCCAGGCGCACCATCCGCATCTCGCCGGAGGGCAGCCGCAACGTCGCATGGGCGCCCTCTTTCGCCACGAGCTGGATGGCCGTTCCGGCGGAGCGGCCCATCTGGCCGCCCCGGCCGGCGGCGAGCTCCACGCTGTGCACGGTCGTACCCGTGGGAATGTTGGCCAGCGGCAGGCAGTTGCCGACGGTGATGTCGGCCTTGTCGCCGGAGCTCACCGTGTCCCCGACCTTCAGCCGCGCCGGGGCGAGAATGTACGCCTTGTCGCCGTCGGCGTAGTGGATGAGGGCGATGTGCGCGGTCCGGTTCGGGTCGTACTCGATCGCGGCGACCCGCGCGGGCACGCCGTCCTTGCGACGCCTGAAGTCGATCTTGCGGTACTTGCGCTTGGCCCCGCCGCCGCGGTGGCGGGAGGTCACCCGCCCGTGCGCGTTGCGGCCGCCGGACTTGGTCAGGCCCTCGGTCAGCGACTTCTCCGGCTCCTTCTTCGTGACCTCGGGGTGGTCCGAATAGGTCGCGAAACGGCGCCCGGGACTGGTGGGCTTGTGTTTCTTGATCGCCATCAGTCGGTCTCCTGTCCCTCGAAGAGCTCAATGGTGTCGTCGGGATGCAGCGTCACGACCGCCTTCTTCCACTGGCGCCGCTTCCCCGAGTGGATCCCGCGGCGCTTAGACTTGGGCTTCACGTTCACGGTGCGCACGCCGCGCACGCGGACGCCGAAGATCTCCTCGACCGCCTGGCGGACCTGTGTCTTGTTCGCCCCGTCGAGGACGCGAAACGTGTATTTGTTGGCCGCGAGCAGCGCGTAGCTCTTTTCGGATATCACCGGCCGGATGATCACGCTGCGGGCGTTCATGAGGCCTCCGACTCCCGCGCCGAGGAGCCCTCGCCGCCCGCAACTCTCGCCACGGGCGCAGCCGCCAGCTGCGCCAGCTCCTCGAAGGCCCCGGGGGATGCCGCCAGGCGTGCGGCGCCGATCACGTCGGCCACTCCCACGTCCCGGGCGCGCAGCACCTTCACGCGTGGAAGGTTTCGGAAGGACAGCGCGGCGGTCTCCTCGCCGTCCACGAGCACCACGAGCACGTGCCCGCCTTCCCCGAAGCCCGTGAGCGCCTCGGCGGCCTGCTTGGTCGAGGGCGCCGAGAACGATCCGGCGTCGAGGGCGCCCAGCGAGCCCCGCTCGGAATGCACCGAGAGCGCTGCACGCAGGGCGCGACGGCGCTCCTTGCGGTTCACCTTGACGGTGTAGCGACGGGGCTTCGGTCCAAAGGCCACGCCGCCACCTGTGCGCTGAGGGCTCGAGAGCGCGCCGGCCCGCGCTCTGCCGGTTCCCTTCTGCCGCCACGCCTTCGCGCCGGTCATCGCGACCTGGCCGCGAGTGAGTGTCGATGCGGTGCCCCGTCGGCGGGCGTTCAGCTCGGCGGTCACGGCGCGATGCACGAGCGGCTCGTGGAACGCCTCTCCGAAGACGGCCTCGTCCAGCGTGACCTGACCGGTCTTCTTGCCCAGGAAGGCGGCTTTCGGAGCGGCCATCAGGCGTGTCCTCCGTCGGTCCTGATCTCGACGATCGAGCCCTTCGGACCGGGCACCGAGCCACGCAGGAGCATGAGGTTGTCATCCGCCCGCACGTCCACGATCTGAAGCCCCTTCTGGGTCACCCGCGCGTTGCCCATCTGGCCGGGGCCCTTCATGCCCTTGAACACTCGCGAGGGCGTGGCCGACTGGCCGATCGAACCCGGAGCGCGTACGTTGTGCGAGCCGTGGGACACGGGCCCGCGTGAGAAGTTGTGCCGCTTGATGGTCCCCTGGAACCCCTTGCCCTTCGAGGTTCCGGAGACCTTGACCTGCTGGCCCTTCTCGAAGACGTCGCCGACCTTGACCTGGCTCCCGACCTCGAGCTCCCCGCCCTCGCCCCGGAACTCGGCGAGGCGGCGCAGCGGTGGAGCGTCGGCCAGCTTGAGATGCCCGAGCTGGCCCTTCGTCAAGCTCTTCTCGCGCGCCTCACCGAAACCCAGCTGCACCGCGTCGTAGCCGTCGCGGTCCTTGCGCCGGATCGCGGTGACGAAGCAGGGCCCCGCCTCGACCACGGTCACGCGCTCGACGTGGCCGTCCTCGGGATCGAAGACCTGCGTCATTCCGAGCTTGCGTCCGAGTATTGCTCCCATGACCGCCCGGCCCTCAGATCAGCTGGATCTGAATGTCAACGCCTGCCGGCAGGTGATCGAGCCGCTGCAGGGAGTCGACCGTCTTGGGCGTGGGCTGAAGGATGTCGATCAGCCGCTTGTGGGTGCGGATCTCGAAGTGCTCGCGGGAGTCCTTGTCCTTGAACGGGCTGCGGATTACGCAGTACACGTTCTTCTCCGTGGGGAGGGGCACCGGGCCAGAGATACTGGCTCCCGTGCGCTGGGCCGTTTCCACGATCTCTCGGGCCGCCGTCTCGATCGCCGAGTGGTCGTAGGCCTTGAGCCGGATTCGGATCTTGTTTTGAGTGAGTGTTGCCATGGTGTGATTCGGGAAAGCAGTGCGAGGGACCCCGGATCCGCGTGGAATCCTTCACGTGCGGACGGCGGACCCGATGTGAAAGCCGGACCCGCCGCGGGGTGAGACCGGGGGCAGCCCCCGGGTGTTGTTATTCGACGACCTCTGACACCACCCCTGAGCCGACGGTGCGGCCGCCCTCGCGGATCGCGAAGCGCAGGCCCTGGTCCATCGCGATCGGCGGGATCAGCTCGACCGTCATCTGCACGTTGTCCCCCGGCATCACCATCTCGACGCCCTCGGGGAGGTTGGCCACCCCGGTCACGTCGGTCGTGCGAAAGTAGAACTGAGGCCGGTAGCCGTTGAAAAAGGGCGTGTGGCGGCCACCCTCCTCCTTCTTCAGGCAGTACACCTCGGCCTTGAACTTGGTGTGCGGGGTGATCGAGCCGGGCTTGCAGAGCACCTGGCCGCGCTCGATGTCCTCGCGCTTGGTCCCACGCAGCAGGCAGCCCACGTTGTCGCCCGCCTGGCCCTCGTCGAGGATCTTGCGGAACATCTCCACGCCGGTGACGACCGTCTTGTCGGTCTTCTCCTTGATGCCGACGATCTCGATCTCCTCGCCCGTCTTCACGATCCCCTGCTCGATGCGGCCGGTGGCGACGGTGCCGCGTCCGGTGATCGAGAACACGTCCTCGACCGGCATCAGGAATGGCCTGTCGAGCGGCCGCTCGGGCTGTGGGATGTAGCTGTCGAGCGCCGCGGCGAGGTCGAGGATCTTCTGCTTGTGCCCGTCGTCACCCTCGAGTGCCTTCAGCGCGGAGCCGAGAATGACCGGCACGTCGTCGCCGGGGAAGTCGTACTCGGAGAGCAGCTCGCGCACCTCGACCTCGACCAGCTCGAGCAGCTCGTCGTCATCGACCTGGTCCACCTTGTTCAGGAAGACGACGATGTACGGCACACCGACCTGGCGGGCGAGCAGGATGTGCTCGCGCGTCTGGGGCATCGGACCGTCGGCCGCCGAGACCACGAGAATCGCGCCATCCATCTGCGCGGCGCCGGTGATCATGTTCTTGATGTAGTCGGCGTGGCCGGGGCAGTCGACGTGTGCGTAGTGACGGTTCTCGGTCTCGTACTCCACGTGGGAGGTCGCGATCGTGATGCCGCGCTCCCGCTCCTCGGGAGCGTTGTCGATCTCCTCGAAGCTCTTCGCCTCGCCGCCTGATGCCTCGGCGAGGACGTTCGTGATAGCCGCCGTAAGCGTGGTCTTGCCGTGGTCGATGTGACCGATGGTGCCGACGTTGCAGTGCGGCTTGTCGCGCTCGAACTTCTCCTTCGCCACTGGGTGCTCCTTTCAGAAAGACTTGGAGGCGGCCTGTCGCACTCGGGCGAAGGCGAACCTCGGAAACATACTCCTTAAGGATTTGGCAGGGATGCCGAATCCTTTCGCATCTACCTCACGCCGGCTCCGATCGGCTCCCCGGTGCGGTCCTCCACGATCTCCTGGGCGATGCTGCCCGGGACCTCCTCGTAGCGGTCGAACTGCATCGAGTAGTTCGCCCTGCCCTGGGTGTTGGAGCGCAGGTCCGTGGCGTAGCCGAACATCGACGATAGCGGCACGCTGGCCTGGACGGCGATCGCGTTGCCGCGCGGCTCCTGGGTCTCGACCCGGCCTCTGCGGCTCGACAGGTCGCCGATCACGGTGCCCACGTAGTCCTCCGGAGTGATCACCTCGACGGCAATGATCGGTTCGAGCAGGACGGGCTTCGCGCGCCGGGCTGCCTCCTTCGCCGCCAGCGACCCCGCGACCTTGAAGGCGATCTCCGAGGAGTCCGTGTCGTGGTACTTGCCGTCGGTCAGGGTCACGCGCACGTCGACCATCGGGAAGCCGGCCTTGACACCGGACTCGAGCGCCTCCTCGACGCCCTTCTCGCCTGCGGGGATGAACTCGGAGGGCACGGACCCGCCCTTGATCTTGTTGACGAAGTCGAACCCCTCACCCGGCGCGGGCTCCATGTTGATGTAGACCACTCCGTACTGACCCGAGCCGCCCGTCTGGCGGATGAACTTGCCCTCGACCTTCGTCGCCTCGCCGCGGACCGTCTCCCTGTAGGCGACCTGTGGCCGCCCGACGCCTGCCTCGACGTTGAACTCCCGCTTCATGCGGTCGACGATCACCTCGAGATGGAGCTCGCCCATCCCGGAGATCACGGTCTGACCGGTCTCGTCGTCGGTACGGATGTGGAAGGTGGGATCCTCCTCACCGAGCCGCGAGAGGGCCACGCCCATCTTCTCCTGGTCGGCCTTGGTCTTGGGCTCGATCGAGACGTGCACCACCGGATCCGGGAACGAGATCGTCTCGAGCCGGATCGGCGAGTCGGGGGCGCAGAGGGTGTCGCCCGTCGAGGTCTGCTTGAGACCCACGCCTGCGGCGATGTCGCCGGCGTACACGGTCTCCTCCTCCTCGCGGTGGTTGGCGTGCATCATCAGAATGCGCCCGACCCGCTCGGTCCGACCGGTCGCGGCGTTGAGGATGCGGCCGCCGGCATCGAGCGAGCCGGAGTAGACGCGGAAGTAGGTGAGCTTGCCGACGAAGGGGTCGGACATCACCTTGAAGGCGAGCGCCGAGAACGGAGCGGCGTCGGATGCCTCGCGCACGGCCTCGCTCTCCTCCTCGCCGGAGCCCTTCGCCGGCGGCTCGAAGCCCATCATCGGGGGGACGTCGAGTGGGCTTGGCAGGTAGTCGACCACCGCGTCGAGCAGCGGCTGCACGCCCTTGTTCTTGAACGAGGACCCGCACATCACGGGGAAGATCGAGATGTCGAGCGTGGCCTTGCGGATGTCCTCCTTCAGGCGCTCGGCCTCGATCGGCCTGTCCTCGAGGTAGTCCTCCATCAGCTGCTCGTCGTAGTCGGCCAGCGCTTCGACCAGGTGCGTTCGCCCGTCGCGGGCGGCGTCGGCCATCTCCGCCGGGATCTCCTCCTCGCCCCACTCCTGACCAAGGTCGTCGCGATAGACGACGGCCTTCATCGTCACGAGGTCGACGACACCCCTGAAGTCGCCCTCGGCGCCAACCGGCAGCTGGATCGGGATCGCCATGCCGGCGCCCTCGGTCTTGCCATCGGCCCCCAGGCGGTCGCGCATCGTCTCGACCGAGCCCTCGAAGTCGGCCCCGATCCGGTCCATCTTGTTGATGTAGGCGATTCGCGGCACGCGGTACTTGTCGGCCTGGCGCCACACCGTCTCGGATTGAGGCTCGACCCCCGCCACGGAGTCGAACAGCGCGATGGCGCCGTCGAGAACGCGCAGCGAGCGCTCGACCTCGACCGTGAAGTCAACGTGGCCCGGCGTGTCGATGATGTTGATGCGGTGGCCGTCCCAGGAGGCCGTGGTCGCCGCGGAGGTGATCGTGATGCCGCGCTCCTGCTCCTGGGCCATCCAGTCCATCACGGCCGCGCCCTCGTGGACCTCGCCCATCTTGTGCGTGCGCCCGGTATAGAAGAGGATCCGCTCGGTCGTCGTGGTCTTGCCCGCGTCGATGTGGGCCATGATCCCGATGTTGCGGGTCTTGTCGAGTGAAACCTTGCGTGGCATGTGCGGTCCTGACGGTCTTTCTGTGTTCGGGCAGAAAAAAGGCCCGTACCGGGCCCGTGCTGCTTGAGCGGTGTCACCCGGGCGAGGTCTCTATGTGCTGGGAGTCTCCATCGGTGTCGATTGCCCGGGACGCGAAGCGAGATCTCGCGCACCGGGCGTTGCTCCGGCGCGGAAGCCGCACCGTGAGCGGTTGCCGATGGTAGCAGAGGATCGACGCTCCTCCCGGTTCCCAAGCGGGATTCCGGGTCCTGCGGGTACGCTCAGGCCGGATGGAGGGTTCACCGACTGGGCAGGACCGCGCACACAAGGCCGCCGCCGGTGCGGGGGCCGGCGATCCTCTGCCGGTGCTCGTGCTCTCCCTGGGCGTGGTGGGCGGTCTCCTGCTGATGGCCACCGAGCTCACGACGGTCGCGTCGGTGGACATCCCGGGCCGCACCTGCCGGGAGGTCGCCGACCTGAGAGCGGCGGATCGGTGCGGGCTGAGCGGTTTTGAGCGCCACGGAGGCGCCTTGCTGCTTCTCGGTGCGCTCGCGGTCTTCATGGCGGTGGGAGCCGGCCGGGGGGCCAGCCGCCCGGCCGGTTACGCCCTGATCGCGGTCGCTGCGGTCGCGCTCGGGATAGGCCTGCTGCGCGACCTCCCCGAGGCGGGCCGAACCGGAGCGATCGGCATTACCTACGAGGGGGCCTCAGGTCGGGCGGGTACCGGCCTCTACCTCGAGATCGCCGGCGGCCTGCTGCTGGCCGCCTCCGGCACCCTGGCCCTTGTCCTTGTCGGCCGACCGCCTCCGGACGGGGCCACCTGACGGCAGGACCGGGCGCGCCGGCGGGCCGGCTAGTTGCGCCCGGCAGCCGTCCCGGCGAGCTCGAGCTCCCGCTCATCCGACGCGCTGGGGCGACCGCGCTCGCGGGCCTCGGCGAGTCCCGCGCGCTCGGCGTCCTCGAGCTGCCGTAGGGCACGCTCGTAGTCGTCGAAGCGGCGGACCGGTCGCAGCCACGCCCAGCCGTGACGGCCTTCCAGCTCGCGCGTGCGGTCGCGCTCACCGGTGTCGGGACGCTCGGGCCGTGTCCGCGCCGGCCGCTTCGCGGCGATGCGCTTGGCCACGCGGCTTCGCTCCATCGCGGCCTCGTGCGCCACGATCGCTTCGCCGAGATCCAGCGGCGGCGGATCTGCAGGACGCTCGGCGGGGCGGCTCTGCTCCATCGAGGCTTCGAACGAGCCGATCGCGGCGGTCAGGTCGACCTGGGACTGGGTCTCGGTCTCGATGCTCGCCTCCAACATCGTCCTCAGGGTGAGCAGCTCCCGCTTGGTGGCCGGGCGGGAGAACCGCACACCGGCGTAAGAGTCCCACGCGCGGGCGAAGGGCTTGCCGATCTTCTTCTGGGAGCCGGCCGAGGCGGCGAGCATGGGGCATACACCGCCGCGGACGTTGCCGTCGGCGCCAACGATGATGGGGTTCTTATCGATGCCCATCAGCATCGCCTGGCGTGTGCCGAGGGGGAGCCTGTCGACTGCCGCCCTCAAGTCCGTTGCCCGCTGTCGCTTCATGTCGTGCTCACCTCGTAGCCCCGCCTTGGGATCGCCATCATTACGGGCAGCAGGCTAGGGTTCCGCGTCGCGGTCTTCAAGTCGATCCCTCCCGGTGCAGGGGAACTTGCACGCGGCAACATTCCGTGCAGGGCAGCGACCGCCGTTACCAGCGGTAGTGAGCGAAGGCCTTGTTGGCCTGAGCCATGCGGTAGATGTCGTCCTTGCGCTTGTATGCGAGACCCTGCTGGGATCCCGCGTCGACCAGCTCGGCCGCGAGGCGCTCTGACATCGTCTTCTCCCGCCGCCGGCGAGCGAACTCCACCAGCCAGCGCACCGCAAGCGTGCGCGCACGCCGCGAAGGCACCTCGACGGGCACCTGGTAGGTGGCTCCCCCGACCCGTCGCGAACGGACCTCCAGCACCGGCGTGAGGCTCTTGATGGAGTTCTCGAGCGCGACCACGGGCTCCTCGTTGGTCTTTCGCGCGAGGGCGTCGAGCGCGTCATACACGATCTTCTCGGCGGTGGACTTCTTTCCGTCGACCATCACCTTGTTGATCACCTGCTGAACGAGCTGGGACGAGTGGATGGCGTCGGGATCGAGGGGGCGAGCCCCGGCTGCTGCGCGGCGTGGCATCCGGGGCTACTTCGCCTTGGCCCCGTACTGGGACCGTGCCTTCTTGCGTTCGGTCACCCCGGCGGCGTCGAGCGTGCCACGGACGACCTTGTACCGAACGCCTGGAAGGTCCTTCACCCGGCCGCCACGGATGAGCACCACGGAGTGCTCCTGGAGGTTGTGACCCTCGCCGGGAATGTAGGAGGTGACCTCCATTCCGTTGGTCAGCCGGACGCGGGCCACCTTCCGAAGAGCCGAGTTGGGCTTCTTGGGCGTGGTGGTGTACACACGCGTACAGACGCCCCGGCGCTGAGGCGCGGCGATCCGCTTCTTGCGGCCCTGCCCGGACTTGAGGCCGGGGGTGGCCACCTTCTTGTTGGGCTTCTTGCGCCCCTTGCGGATCAGTTGGTTGATGCTCGGCATGCGGCCGCGCATCCTAGCAGCGGCTGAGCGGGGCGCAGCGCGGGCTCACTCTTCGGGCTCGGGCTCGGTTTCCTGCGGGAGCGCCTCCTCGCACGCGCGCACGAAGAAGCCATAGATCCACGGCCGTTTGAGCTCGGTGGGATCGTCGATAGGGCCTTGCTCAGGATCCCGCTGGAGGTGGTCGCCGATCGACCTGCGGGCGAGGTAGTGGCGGACATGGCCGCCCGGCCCGGGGACGCGCCAGCTCCACGAGTTCTCGTCGTCCAGGTCGGGCTTCTCGAGCGGCTCGGCACGGGCAATCTCGGTGCAGACGCTCACGATCGCCGCGGACCGATCACCCGTCTTGGCGAAACGCTCTTCGATCAGCTCCGGGATCCAGTCCGCGACGCTCTGAGCCGGCTCAAAGATCTCGACCTCTATTACTCGGGTGAGGTAACCAGCGCGGCGCAGCCCTCTGTCTACCGCGGGGTATTTCGTGGCCACCACGAGCTGCTCCTTGGAGTCGAGCACCGGGAGGATCGCCTCGGGCGGCTCGGTCGAGAGGCGATCCTCGACCAAGTCGTGGACCTTCTCGACCAGCGTCTGAAGGACAACCCGGGTGTCGACCGGGAAGAGGTTGCTGCGCTCGACGGTCATTGCCCAGAAGGTAGACCAACGGCAACCGTCGAGGAGCAGTTACGCGCCCATCTGGAGACTTTCTCCGTTTGGCGCTGCGAAACGACCATGTATATGTACCATACACACAGCAGCCCACCAGATCGGGAGGAGACAGTAAGTCTATGGCGTATGAACGGACGGGCTATGGAGAGGACCTGAAGCTTCAGACGGTGCCCCACGCGGGCGCGGTCTTCGGAGCAAACGCGCCCATCGGGCTGGGAGGCCTCGGTGGAAGCCCGGACGGCCCGCTCAACATCGTTCACGTCTTCTGGATCGCCGGCATGAGCTGTGACGGCTGCTCGATCGCCGCCACCGGGGCCACCAATCCGTCGGTCGAGGATCTGCTGTTGGGGAGGATCCCCAACCTGCCCAAGGTGGTGCTGCACCATCCGGTCCTGAACCCCGGCGCCGGCGCCGAGCTCATGCGGCCGATGGTGGCCGCCGTGAACGGAGAGCTCGCGGCCCCCTACGTGGTGTGCCTCGAAGGTTCGGTTCCCGACGATCAGGCATTTCCGTCAGGCGAGGGCTACTTCTCGGGCATGGGTGCGGGCGGTTTCGACCCGCTCACCGACACCGAGCAGCCCAACCGCGTGACCGACTGGCTGTGGAGGCTCGCTCCGGGCGCCGCCGCCTACGTCGCGGTCGGCACCTGTGCCACCTGGGGCGGGGTCCCGGCCGCCGCCGGAAATATCACCGGATCGATGAGCCTGATGGACTTCCTCGGCAAGGACTACCGCTCCGCCCTCGGCGTGCCGGTAGTGAACCTGCCCGGCTGCTCGCCTGTCGGCGACAACATCCTCGACACGGTCCAGGCCGTGCTCCTGTTCCTGCAGGGCATCGCGCCGCTGCCAAAGTTCGACGATCTGGGCCGTCCGGCCTGGCTGTTCACCGAGACCGTGCACCGCCACTGCCCGAAGGCGGGCTACTACGAGGAGGGCGTGTTCGCCGAGGAGCCGGGCGACAACGAGTGCCTGGTGGAGATCGGCTGCTGGGGCCCGGTCGTGCAGTGCAACATCGTCGAGCGCGGGGCCATCAACCACATGGGCGGCTGCATGGTCGCCGGCGCCGCCTGCATCGGCTGCACGATGCCCGGCTTCCCCGACAAGTACTCGCCCTTCTACAAGGCGCCGCCCGGCTCGGCCATCTCCGGCGGCATGTCCAAGGTGTACGGCGGAGCGATCCGGCGGCTTCGCCGGCTCTCCATGCGCAAGCTCAACAAGGAGCCGCTGTGGGACAGGACCGGAGAGGTACCCAGCGGCTGGATGGACTCCCAGCCGAGGGTCACCGGTGTCGACAAGAGCGCGTCATTCTTCTACAAGAAGCTCCAATACAACGGGTCGGTGAACCAGGGCAAGCGCAACAAGAAGCAGCCGATTCCCCAGAGCCGCGACATTCTGCGTCAGAAGGGTCTCTAGACCGTGACCTGCAACTACATCTTGATCTTGAGAGAACGGGATAGATCCCAAAAGGAGCTCCGAAATGTGCTTTAAGAACCTGCCCGTCGAGTTTGACTCGCAAGGCAACGCAACCCTCAAGCCGGGCGCCGCAGATCCATACCTGTACACGGAGACGCCTCTCGCGACGCCGATCGAGGACGACCCGCAGAAGATGCGCGAGCTGCTCGAGCGCAACGGCCACATCCGCAAGGTCGACTTCGACCCGGTTACCCGCGTGGCCGGCGCACTCGCCTTCCATACGGTGGTGGACCTCGACAACCGCGAGGTGCTCGAGACCGCCTCGATGGCCACCCTCTTCCGCGGTTACGAGATCATCCTCCAGGGTCGCGACCCGCGCGATGCGATCTTCATCTCCAGCCGCGCGTGCGGTGTGTGCGGTGGCGTCCACGCCACGTGCTCGGCGCTCGCCATCGAGATGGCGTTCGGAATCTCGCCGCCGCCGATGGGCATCGTGGCGCGCAACCTGCTGCTCTCGGTCGAGTACCTCTACGACCACCCGATCCACCTCTCCCTCCTGGCCGCCCCCGACTTCTCCGAGCCGGCGATGCGGGACACCAACCCGGAGATCTGGGAGAAGGCGCTGAGCACCCGCGTCCAGGGGCGCGCCACGCACGGCTACGAGTTCATGCACGAGATCATGACCGACCTGACGCCGCTCACCGGCAAGCTCTACCTCGAGGGTCTGCACTACACGCGCGTCGCGCGCGAGGCATACGTGCTGATCGGGGGCAAGTACCCCCACCCACAGACGGTCGTGCCGGGCGGGGTCAGCACCACGATCGACACCTCCGACCTCAACGAGATCATGCTGCGGGTCGTGCAGTACATGGACTACGGCCGCAAGACGGTCGCGATCTGGAACGACCTGTGCGTCTTCTTCTACGAGACCAACCCGAAGTACCGCGACATCGGCACCCGTCCGAAGAGCATGATCGAGCCGGGCCAGTGGGACGACCCCTACGCCTACGACGGGTCGTTCGAGAACGCCGACGCCTGGGGCCGCAAGCGCTGGGCGCCTCCCGGGGTGATCGTCGACGGTGAGCTCGCCACCACGAGCCTGCACATGCTGAACGCCGGCATCGAGGAGTTCGTCGAGCACGCGTTCTACGAGGAGTGGGTCGGAGAGAACGGGAACGCGAACGCCAACTACCAGCATCCCACCGATCCGGCAGGCAATCCCCTGTCGCCCTACCACCCGTGGAACAAGGTCACGATCCCGAAGCCGACGGGGACCAACTGGAAGGAGAAGTACTCCTGGGCCACGGCGCCGCGCTGGGACCGTCAGACGATGGAGACGGGCGCCTACGGGCGCCTGTGGGCGGTCGCGATGCAGACGGACTTCACCAAGGACCGCTTCATCGAGCCGACCGGTCACAGCCTCAAGGTCGACCTGCCGAAGGCTGAGCTCCCCAACGACCTGATCGAGTGGCACATTCCGGAGACGTGGGGCGCCTTCGAGCGCAACCGCGCCCGTGCCTACTGCATCCTGTACACGGCTGCGATCGCATATGACAACCTGATGCTCGCCTACGACCTCCTGCGCAAGGGCGGTCCCGACGCCAAGATGTCCGTGCCCTACAAGGTCCCGAAGGACCACCGCATCGGTGTCGGGCTCTGGAGCGCGGGCCGCGGCTATCTCACCCATCACCTCGAGATGGACGAAGGCGTGATCCAGAACTACCAGATCCTCACGCCCTCGACGTGGATGGCCTCGCCAAAGGATCCCTTCGGCAACCCCGGGCCCTACGAGGAGGCCGTGTTGGCCACGCCGCTGCTGGAGAACTACGAGAAGCCCGAGGACTTCAAGGGCATCGACATCCTCCGTGCGCTCCGCAGCTTCGACCCGTGCATGCCGTGCACCACGCACATCCACACCGACGACCGCACGATCTCGCGCGAG